>JAFECN010000334.1 GCA_018242145.1 Pseudomonadota bacterium | reverse complement strand
CAACGACAGAGTTGGCCGATTGTCTGGCCGGTCCTTATTTGCCGCTGGCGGATGGCCTCTTCATGGCCGCCGACGCGGCGACTGCGGACCGACTTCGGAAGCGTTACGGCGGGGCTGTGCGCGTTGTCATCCGGCCTGCCCGGTTCGTGTTCGCCGCGATCGAGCGGCGCTTTCGCGACACGCTGCTTCATCGTGCGACCCACGAGTTGGCGGAAAACGAGCCGCAATTTTCGGCGGCCACCGTTGTTACCAAAGAACAGGCGAGAGCCTTCCGGCTGATCCTGGCGGGCCTGCTCATAGTGCTCTTGGTGTTCCCGCAGTCGTTCTGTGCTGTGCTCGCTTGGGGTCTCTTTGCCGCCTTCGTCGCGAACGCCGCCTTTCGTGCTTTTCTGTTTTTGGTCGGGGATATTCCATCGCAAACGGAAGAGGCCTCGCCCGTCGCAACGGAACAGCTTCCCGCCTATTCCATTCTCGTTCCGCTTTATCGTGAAGCCAAGGTGATGCCGGCGCTGGCGCGCGCATTGCGGGCGCTCGACTACCCGAGGCATTTGCTGGACATAAAGCTGATCGTCGAGACGGACGATCGCGACACGGCCGCCGTCGCGGATGCGATCGCCGCGCGCGACGGCATCTTCAGCGTGATCCGCGTTCCGCCCGGCACGCCGCGGACCAAGCCGCGCGCCTGCAACTATGCGATGCCTTTTTGCTGGGGCGCGTTCACCGTCGTCTTCGATGCCGAAGACCGGCCCGAGCCGGACCAGCTTCGCAAAGCCGTCGCCAAATTCCGCGGGTTGCCGGAGAGCGTGGCCTGCCTTCAGGCCCGCCTGAATTTCTACAACGCGCGCGAAAACTGGCTGACCCGGATGTTCACGCTCGATTATGCGCTGTGGTTCGATTATCTGCTGCCGGGGCTGGACCGCCTCAACATTCCGATGCCGCTGGGCGGCACGTCCAACCATTTTCGCACGCAGGCGTTGCGCGCGATCCATAGCTGGGACCCATACAACGTCACGGAAGATGCAGACCTTGGAATCCGTCTGGCGCGTGTCGGCCTGCGCGTCCGCACACTGGATTCCACCACCTTCGAAGAAGCGACCAACAGTTTTGGAAACTGGCTCCGGCAGCGCGCGCGCTGGCTGAAGGGCTATATGCAGACCTGGCTGGTTCACATGCGCGCGCCGCGCGATTTGCTGCGGCATGCGGGCATCGGCGGCTTTATCGGCTTTCAGCTTTTTGTCGGCGGCACATTCGTGTCGGCGCTCGCCAATCCGATCCTGTGGGGCATTTTTGCCGCTTCGACACTGTTGGGCACTTCGATACCGGGTTTGGCGGCCCTCGGCCTGGCGGCGCATATTTCCATTGTCGGTCTTGCCGTGGGCAACGGCCTGTTCGCCTATCTCGCCATGCTCGGGCCATTCCGGCGCGGCTGGCTCGAACTGACGCCCTATGGCCTCAGCGCGCCGATCTATTGGCTGCTGATTTCCTGTGCCGGTGCGCGCGCGCTTTGGCAGTTGATGCGGCGTCCGTGGCACTGGGACAAGACCGAGCATGGCGTCTGCAAGGTCGGCGGGTTCGCGTGATCTCCGCCATCGCCGCGTTTTGCTTTCTCCTCCTTCTTCTCCTGTTCACCGCAAGCTGTTTGCGTGTGGACTATGCGGCGGCAACAACCGCTGCCATTCTTCTGCTCCTCGTTCCGCAAGTGATGACGGCGCTTTCTTCGGCGGTCATTCCCGCGCTGGCGCTGGCCTTTCTGTTAGCGGTGATCGCGCAATCGGCCACGGCATCGGCGGGAACACAAAACGCGCGCGGCGTTGTCGTGCTGGGATTTTCCCTCGCGGGCACCCAACTCGCCACGCCTCTGGGTGTTGTGCTGGCCGCGATCCTCGCGCCCGTTCTGGCACTCCATGCGCCGGCCGGAAAGCATGTCCGAAACGCCGGACTGCTTGTCTTGCTTCTGTTCATTCCGGTCGTCACGGCGTTCGTGCTGGCCTATCTCGTGCGCGAGGCGGGTTTTTATCCCGCGCGCTATTTTTCCAGTCCTTTCGATTTCGCGATCCGTCCGGTATTGCTCGCGCGGATGGCGCCGCGGCCAAAAGGCTTCGCCGAAGCGATGCTCATCGCCATTCTGGCGCTTCCCGTCTGGCTGGCGGTGCTGCGCGCTCGCAGATGGACGGCAAACGCACAAGCCGCGTCCGCTTTGGTTGCGGCTGTTGTTATCGCCGCTTTGTTGGCGCGCGCCGCGCCCCTGGGCATGTTTCTGCCGTCAACCGCTGTGCTGAACGCACTTTCTTTCATCGACCCATTGGGCGATCCGTTGCCGCCTGTCCATGCCGTTGCCCTGTCGGCGCTATCCGCGATGGCTTCATGGCTGTTCATCGTTCTTCCGGCCTGACGGCGGCAGCGCTGGCCATGCCGTTGCTGTTTGGCGCGCGATGCGCCCATGCCGGTGCGTGGACGCTCAACGCGCATGACGGCCAGATCATCGCCGGCAGCATCGTCAGCGATGCCGGCCGCCGCTATAACGAAAACGGCCGCGCCACGCAGAAGGTGGTTTTCCGCAAGACGTTTGCGTCCGCCTATATCGAATATGGCTGGAAGGATTGGCTGACCTTGGTTGCCGCGCCGGAATATGCCGATGCGATGTCGGCCGCGGCGGGGAGCCCGAAACAACATGCCCGCGACTTTGCCTTCAGCGGCGGCGCGCGCGTGCGAATATGGAACGAGGCGGGCGTTCTTTCGCTCGAAGCGCTGGCGCGCAGTGCCGGTGCTTACGAACTCGACACTTCGTTTCAGCAAAAGCCGGGCAAGCAGTTCGAGCTGCGTTTGCTCTATGGAACGCATTTCGAATTTCTCGGACACGAGGGATGCTTGGATGCGGAGATCGCGCAACGCTGGGTGAGCGGCGGCCAGCCGAACGAAACGCCGGCCGACATCACGCTGCTCTACGATATCGGCTGGAAGACGCAGGCTGTCGTGCAAAGCTTCAATGTCATGAGCCACGGCGCGGGCCGCGCGCCTTTCGCCGCCTATCGCTATCACAAGCTGGCTCTGTCGGTTGTGCGTCCGGTCTGGGGCCGGACATCGCTTCAGATCGGCGGCTTCGTTTCGCCGGCGGGGCAGAATGCCCTGCAGGAGAAAGGGTTTTTCATTTCAGTCTGGACTCAATTCTAGGCTGCGGCGACCCGCCTCGCTTGTGAGTGAGAATGAATCGCGCGTATCTTGCCGCGATGGCTGGGTTGAACACATGGCTCACAAGGCTCGCCTTCGCAGCGCTGCTCGCACCGGCTGCCGCTTATGCGGCGGCACCCATCGAGATGATGCTCAAGGATCACAAATTCTCGCCGTCGGTCGTCACCGTGAAAGCCGGTGAGCCCTTCACCATCCATCTCACCAACAAGGATGCGACGGCGGATGAATTCGACTCCACCGCGCTCAAGGTGGAGAAGGTCGTCACCGGCAACAGCGACGGCATGGTTCACATCCGGCCGCTCGCGCCGGGCAAATATCCGTTCATGGGCGAATATCACGCGGCCACGGCGCAAGGTCTCGTGATCGCGAAATAACATGCTCGCCACGCTCGTCATCGTTTTCCGCGAAGTGATCGAAGCCGGGCTGATCGTCGGCATCGTGCTGGCTGCGACCGTGGGTGTCGCACGCCGGGGCTGGTGGGTTTTGGGAGGCATCGCCGGCGGGGTTCTGGGCGCCTGCCTCGTCGCGGCTTTCGCGGGCGAGCTTGCCTCGCTGT
>JAFECN010000333.1 GCA_018242145.1 Pseudomonadota bacterium | reverse complement strand
CGGCGCGCTGGAAGGCGGCATCCGAATGGCCGCCGATCAGGATCGGCAGCGGCTTGCCGGGCACCGGGTTGAGCTTGACCGGGGGCAGGTCGTAGAATTCGCCGTGGAATTCGAAATAGCCGCCCGCGCACAACCCGCGCACGATCGCCAGGCATTCGTCGAAGCGCTTGCCGCGCCGGGCGTAATCGACGCCCATCGCCGCATAATCCTCGGGCCAGACCGACAGGCCGACGCCCAGATTGAAGCGATCGCCAGTGATCGCCGCGACCGAGGCGGCGAGCTTGGCCGCATAGAGCGGCGGGCGCACCGGCAGCTTGACGACGTTGGTGGTCAATTCGAGGCGGGTGGTGGCCGCGCCGATCGCGGTGGCGAGGATGAAGCTTTCGACGAACGGCTTGTTTTCGAGGAATTCGCGGCCGCCGTCGTCGGTATAGCTGTAGGCGGTGTCGGACGCCTTGGGGTAGATCAGGCTGTCGGGGATGGTGAACCCGGCGAAGCCGAGTTCCTCGGCCGCACGCGCCAGCGGCAGATAGTTGGCGACCGCCGTCATCGATTCGGCATAATGGAAACGCATGGACCCGGGCCTCCCCCTTCCCCCTGCCGGCGCAGGCGGGATGATTTCTCTTGAATTTGCGTAGCTGATTACGTCATAATCTACGCCAATCGCGGTTTCAAACGCGATTTTATGCCGAAATATGATTCATGTGACGCAAGTTGGCAAGCGAAATGCTTAACCCCCGCCTTGCCCCCTGCCATCCGGAGATGCGCGAATGACCACCCCCCTCTCGCTTGAAGCGCGGATCGACCGGCTGGAATCGCTGGAGCAGATCCGGCAGCTTCCCGCGCGGTATGCGCTGACGCTCGATATGCGCGACATCGACGCGATGGTGAACCTGTTCACCCCCGACGTGCGCGTGGGGCGCGATGCCACGGGGCGGCAGGCGTTGCGCGCCTATATGGACCGCACGCTGCGTTCGCCGTTCACCGGCACGTCGCACCACATCGGCGGCCACGTGATCGAATTCGACGATGCCGACCATGCCCACGGCGTCGTCTATTCCAAGAACGAGCACGAGACCCCGGTGCCCGGCGGCGCCGGCGAATGGGTGATCATGCAGATGATGTACGTGGACGATTATGTGCGCGGCCCCGGCCCCGATGGCCCGCGCTGGTACTTCGCGCGCCGGTTGCCGCTGTACTGGTACGCGACCGACCTCAACCAGCCGCCGATGGGCGAGCGCAAGATGCGCTGGCCCGGCACCGAATGGGCGGAGGGCAATTTCCACAAGCTGTTCCCCAGCTTTGCCGAATACTGGGCGCGCGAGGGCGACCACGACGGGCCGGTGCCCGAGCCGGCGCCGCTGGACAAGTTCCTCGAGACGATGCGCCGGGGCGCCGCCGCGCCGAAGGTGAAGGTGCGCGCGGATTGAAGCTCAGGACGGGATGTAGAGCTGCGCGGCCTTGCCGCCGTCCACCGGCAGTGCCACCCCGGTGATGTAGCTGGCGGCGTCCGACAACAGGAACACGATCGCTTCGGCGAGTTCCTCGGGCCGGCCGCCGCGCTGCATCGGGATCGCGCCTTCGGTGCGGGCGGCGATTTCCGGCGCCTTGCTGGCGAATTCGAGGGTGGCGGCGGTGTTGACCTGGCCGGGAACCACGACGTTGACGCGGATGCCCTGGCTTGCGCCCTCCATCGCGGCGACCGCGCTGAACTGGATCAGCGCCGCCTTCGATGCCGAATAGCTTGAATAGTTGGCCATCGCGCGGATGCCGGTGGTGGACGCGATGTTGACGATCGCGCCGCCGCCCTGCGCCGCCATCACCTTCATCGCCGCCTTGGTGCCGATGAACACGGCTTCGGCGTTCACCGCGAAATCCTTGCGCCAGTGATCGAGTTTCAGCCGGCTGATCGGCGCATAATGCGTGGACATGGCGTTGTTGACCATCATGTCGAGGCGGCCGTGGCGCGCGGCGATATCCTCGACCAGCGCGGTGAAGGCATCGAAGTCGGTCACGTCGAGCTGCACCGCCTCGACCGTGCCGCCATCGGCCGCGATGGCCGCGCGGGCGGTTTCGAGCACTTCGGCGCGGCGGCCGCAGATGACGACCCGCGCGCCGCGCCGCGCCAGCAGCGCCGCCGTTGCCAGGCCGATACCGTCGCTGCCGCCGGTGACCAGCGCCACCTTGCCCGAAAGATCCTGCGTCATGCCCTGAAACTTCCTTCCCAGTCGCCCGCCGCCACGCCGGGCGGGAACGCAATTTGCGAATCAGCGCCTTCTCTGGCAAGATAACGCGTAATTCAAGATCAAATATTCTACGAAATTGGCAAACCCCATCGCCCGGTGCCACGCGACATGGCGTCGTGGCGCGGGCGCATTCTGCGCAGGAAGCCCGCGGCGAGGCAATGGTTTCGCGTTTGCATGGGCGATGCGGCGGGTTTTCGATGTATGCGTAACAAAAACGTCTTTCAAATCCGCAAAATCTGTCTTATCGTTGCCGCTGCCGCAAAAATGCGTCGAATCGCCGGGAGAGCCAATCCGTGAACAAAGTCGCGCTAGTCACCGGGGCAAGCCGGGGAGCGGGACGCGGCATCGCCCGTGGCTTCGGCGAACTGGGCTATACCGTCTATGTTACCGGGCGCACCACCGCGCCGGGTGCGGCGCGCGGCTGGGACGGTTCGGTGCTGCCGGGCACGGTTGCCGAAACCGCCGCCGAGGT
>JAFECN010000332.1 GCA_018242145.1 Pseudomonadota bacterium | reverse complement strand
CGAACTTGTTCCACGGGCACACCGCCAGGCAATCGTCGCAGCCATAAATGCGGTTGCCCATCTTCTCGCGGAATTCGAGCGGGATGTGATCCTTGTGCTCGATGGTGAGATAGGAAATGCACCGCCGCGCATCGATCTGATAGGGCGCGGGGAACGCATCCGTCGGGCAGGCATCGAGACAGCGACGGCACCCGCCGCAGTGATCCACCTCGCCCTCATCCGGCGAAAGCGCCAGCGTCGTGAACACAGACCCCAGGAACAGCCACGACCCATAAAGCCGCGAGACGAGATTGGTGTGCTTGCCCTGCCAGCCCGCGCCGGCCTGTTGCGCCAGCGGTTTTTCCATCACCGGCGCGGTATCCACGAACACCTTCACGTCTTCCTGGAAATCCTGCGCGATCCAGCCGGCCAATTTCTTCAGCTTGCTTTTGACGATATCGTGATAATCGTCGTTCTGCGCATAGACCGAGATCGCGGCGCGGTCCTTCGGGATGCCGTGGTCGAAAGTGCCGTTGCGCGGGCCGTAATTCATGCCGAGCACGATCACCGTCTTCGCGTCCGGCCACAGCGTTTGTGGATCGGCTCTGCGGTCGGCGTTGCGCTCCATCCATTCCATCGTGCCGTGGCGCCGCTTGCCGATGAAAGAGGCGAGCGCTTCGGCGGCATTGGGCGGCGCTTCGGCTTTGGCGAAGCGTACCACATCGAAACCTTCGCTCAGCGCGCGGGCACGGATCTGCGCGCGAAGATCAGGCATCGGGGTCCGAATAGTGCATCACGGGCGGCTGGCCCGGCACGCGGTCGTTCAGCAGCGAGCGGAAGGACGGGCGCGATTTCAGCCGCGTGTACCATTCCGCCGCCGCGGGAAAATCCGCCCACGGCACTTCGCCGAAATAATCCAGCGCGGAGAGATGCGCGGCCACCGCAAGATCGCCGAGCGAGATTTCGCGCGCGGCGAGATAGCCGTTCATCTCCGCCGCGTCGCCAAGCTGCGTCAGGATCGGTTTCAGCGCTTCGCGGCCCTTGCGCACCACCTCCATGTCCGGCGCGCGCGTTACCGGCGCGCCGGTGTAACGCTGCGAGCCTTTCTCGAAGACGATTTTGCGCGTCACCGCCTCCATCAGCGGCCCCATCGCCCAATCGAGCAGGCGCAGGCTTTCCGCGCGCGCGTTGGGGCCTTCGGGCGTCAGCGGATGATCGGTGTAGGCGCCTTCGAGGTGATCGACGATCGCCCACAAGCCTTCGCAGCGGGTTCCATCCAGATCCACGAACACCGGCAGATGGCCGAAGAGATCCTCCGGCGTCACCAGATCGACGCTCAGGCGCTTTTCGCCCACGACCAGCCGCACGAAGCGCGACGGGGGCGACAGCAACAGATGGGTCAGTTTGCGCATGATCCCACGCAATCTAGTGAAAGACTTCGCGGGCCTCTAGTGCCCGATGCAGGCCGCCAGGCCGTCGCGGCGGACCATCGCCATCCGCCCCACGATGACCTTCGTCTGGCGGGCCACATAGGGGCCGGGATGAACCGCATCGTAGTGGTGCGGATTGGGCAGGATCGCCGCCAGCCGCGCCGCCTGATAGGGGTTCAGCGCCGAGGCGGAAATGCCGAAATAGCTTCGCGCCGCGGCCTCCGCGCCGTAATTGCCGTTGCCGAAATCGACGGTGTTCACATAGGCCTCCAGGATACGGTCCTTCGGCCAGAAGAACTCCATCAGCACGGTGAGATAGGCCTCCACCCCTTTGCGCACCCAGCTTCGCCACGGGACGAGGAACAGGGTGCGCGCGGTCTGTTGTGACAAAGTCGAGGCGCCGCGCAGCTTCTTCTTCGGGTAGCGTTCATGCGTCTTGATCGCCTTGTCGATCGATTGCCAGTCGAAGCCGTGGTGGAAGCAGAATTTCTGATCCTCCGAGGCGATGACGGCGTGGCCCAGATAAGGCGACACGCTGTCGCCCGCCCATGCGTAATGCGTGGCGTTCAGCGTGACGGCATTGAGGGCCATCTCCGGCGTGAACGGGATCGGCAGGAAGCGGAAGAGCAGCAGATAGAGCACCGGGCCGGGGATCAGTAGGAACAAGATCACCGCCAGCCCGCGGCGCAACCACGGCTTTTTTTCGCCGCTGCCGTTCCAGAAACGGTTCGCGCGGTCCGCGATCCGCCGCCCCAAAGCGCCCCAATCCATGTGGGGAGGATAATCAGGAGACGGGAAATTCGCGAAACGCGGGATCGCCGCGGACATAGCGCGCCCGCCTGCGGGAATTCGGGCCATCGCCACGGCCGTCAAGAAATTGTTCTTTTATTGTTCTTATGTGTAATTTGTGCATTACATGTATAATGGGAATCCAACCTCAGGACGTCTTGCGATGGCCAAAACAAAACTCAAAACCGCATCGGCGGGCGACGTGGTCCGGCAGTTTTCGCATTATAGCGACATCGCCCTGCGCGAGCCCGTTGTGGTGACGCGCAACGGGCGACCGCGCAACGTGATGATCTCTGTCGAGGAATATGAACGGCTCAAGAGGCGCGATCAGCAGGCGTTCACAGCCGCCGAAACGCCGGAACGCTTTCTCGCCGATCTTGAAGCGCTTGCCAAAAGCAACGCATGAAACTGACGCCGCCTGAGCGCGGCTCCGTCATTCGCTATGCCTATCTCTGGGCGGACGAGCACAACCGCGGGCAGGAGGATGCGCGTAAGGACAGACCGAGCCTTGTCGTTGCGCTTTCCGTTCATCGCGAAGACGGCAACACCGAAGTCCTCGCTCTGGCGATTACGCACACGCGGCCGTCCGACACATCACAGGCCGTTATCCTGCCGGCCGATGTGAAGAAGCACCTCGGATTGGACACCGAGCCGTCCTGGATCGTGACCACCGAAGCCAACGCTTTCATTTGGCCCGGGCCGGATATTCGCCCTATCCCCGGACGCAAGCCATCGGCATTTGTCTATGGCCGCATACCGGATGGACTGCTCCGCAAGGTGGCGCAATCTTTTCTCGCGAACCGCAGCCGGCAGCGCGCGGCAATGATCGTTCGCAATTAGGATATTGCCGTCGTGATGGCGGCGAAAGACACCGGGTTTCACAACCTAGCGATCGGAACGGTCCTTCAGATTGCTTTGCGAGATCGGGATGATTGCGCGCGTATAGTCCGTGGTGTTCATCCACACCGGATGCGCCCTGGATTCGCAGGAGGCGGAGGAATACCGGATCGCGAAATTCTTGTTCAGCGGGCGATCCCAGTTGAACACGACACAGCGATTGCCCGCCGCATCGCGCGTCTCGCCCACGGGCCGCATCTCGTAATTGCCGTACTGGCTGCCGACTCCGTTTCCGACATCGAGCGGAAGGTTGCCCAACGCAGGAGCGGTGCTGGGGTGCATCGATGCGCACCCGGACAAGGTCATGGCCAGCACACAACAAATCGTCGCCGAGCGCATTCCGTCCTCCCCGCATTTGCAGCGTGCGCGGCGAATGCGCCCGTTTCGGGGCGGAAAATTGCCGATCAGGACATCGCTTTATCCGCCGCCGCGAAATGCGCCATCTGGTCGGCGTGGGCTTTCTGAAATGCGGGGCGCGCGGTGGCGCGGGTGAGATAGGCGCGGCAGGCAGGATAATTCGCCAGCCCGTCGAAGCGGTCGACAAGGCGCAGCACGTCCGCCATCGCGATATCGGCGATGGAGAGTGGGCCCGCCAGCCATTCGCGATTGGCCAGCACCGGCTCCAGATGTGCAAGCCGGGATGCGTTGAGGAAACCGTCGATGAATTTTCCTTCGGGCGTGTCGTTCTGGAAACCCATGAACCGGAACAGGCCCCAGGGCAGGCTCGCCATCTCCACCGAATTGAGCGCGGCGAACAGCCATTCCTGCACGTCGGCACGGCCGCGCGGGTCGCGGGGCATCAGTGTTTCGCTCCGCTCGCCCAGATGCAGCAGGATCGCGCCGCTTTCGAAGATCGAGAGGTCGCCATCGGTGAGCCATGGCACTTGTCCGAAGGGCTGATGCGCGAAATGCCCGGCATCGCGCTTGTCGAATGGTGCGCTTTCCACGCGATAAGGCAGCCCGGCCTCTTCTAATGCCCAGCGCACGCGCAAATCGCGCACGAAACCGCGCGGCAGTTCGGGAACCCAGTTGAAGGTGGTCAGAACCAATTCGGCCATTGCGCGCCTCCATCCTGCGGCGCCGAGCTATGACAGCTTTGGAACGCCGCAGGAAGGGAACTTCGCGGAATAACGCCTTTTGCTAATGCTGCATCGGCAGTGGCTTCTTCGGTGCGGGTGTTTCGGGCTTTGCGGGCGCACCGTGCTTGCTGGCGTACAACTGCTGCGCGCTTTGCAGGACGTAGGCGCGAATATCCTGCGCGTCTTCCTTGTTCAGGATGTCCTTGAACCAGCCCATGCCGTTGTCGTGCAGCGCGCCCTGGATGACGATGGCGTCGTACTGGCCCCAGATCTCCTTGGGCACCATGCGCAGGTCCGGCACTTCGCCGGATGAGCCGAGCAGCACGCCGTGGCACACTGCGCAATTGCGGTGGAAGGTGTCGAAGCCCTTCGCGGCCATCTTGGGATCGACCTTCTCGTTCGGCGGCGCGGGCATGTTGTCCGGGATCGCCGCGGCGATGGGCTTCACATCCTTGTAGCCGCCAAGCTTGAAGGCGAAGATGCGGCCTTCGTTGTTGCCGTATTTTTGAAGCGCGGTGTGCGGATCGGCCGTCGCGCCCAGGCCGCCGGAGCCGCCGAACGCCGCCGCCACCGCCACATATTGCGCGCCGCCAATGGTGTAGGTGATCGCGGGCGCGCTCATGCCGGTCTTCAGGTCGATGGTCCACAGCTTGGCGCCGGTCTTGGCATCATAGGCCGAGAAGAAGCCGTCCGAACCGCCGGCAAACACAAGGCCGCCTGCGGTGGTCAGCATGCCGCTGTTCCAGCCGCCGGTCATCGGCACCTGCCACACCATCTTCTGGTTCACCGGGTCCCAGGCGCGAATCCAGCCTTTCGCGGGCGCGGGCGGCTGGCCCTTCAGCGCGGCATCGAGAACCAGATGGCCGAGCTGCGCGAAGTCGCTGACATTCCATGCGCCGGGCGTGTAATGCAGCTTGTCCTGCTGCGCATAGATGAAGTTGCCGTCGATGACGGGGATATAGACGAGGCCCGTTTGCGGATTGAACGCCATCGGCTGCCAGTTGTGCGCGCCGACCGGCCCCGGAATCTGCACCGAAGGCTTGCCCGTGGTGTAGCGTACGCCGGGGTTCTCGATGGGGCGTCCGGTCTTCATGTCCACGCCCTTCGCCCAGGTGATCGTGGTGTAGGGCTTGGCGGAGATCAGTTTTCCGTTGGTGCGGTCGATCACATAGAAGAAGCCGTTCTTCGGCGCCTGCATCAGAACGTGGCGCAGCTTCCCGCCGATCTTCAGGTCGGCGAGGATGATGTGCTGCGTGGCGGTGTAATCCCAAT
>JAFECN010000331.1 GCA_018242145.1 Pseudomonadota bacterium | reverse complement strand
CGTCAAAGGTGGAGGGATTCTTCCATTCACATGCACCGGGGGCGGTACCCCCCACGTTTCGCAATTCAACTACCAGCGCTCGAAACCGCAGACAGACAACCACCACATCTGGTGAAGCGCGCAAAACGGAATCGAAAAAATCGACATTCAATTCCGGCAAAAACAAACGGCGAGGCATGACTGCCCCGCCGCTTGCCGTTTTTACGAGCCGGCGAAACCTCAACCGCCCTTCAGCACCGCCGTCGCCTTGTCGAGTTGCGCGCTATAGGCATTGAGCGCATCCGCCGTGGCCCCGATATATTTCGTGGCGTCGTCGAAACGCTCGTCCTCGATCGCTTCGCGGATGCCGGGCAGCGTCTTGGCGCCATAGCCGGTCCAGCGGCCCGGCGCATAGACCAGGTTCTTGTACCAGCCGCGCCCGCCCGGCAGGCCCACATTCTCCGGCGCCAGCGTCTGGTCGAGCGGCTGAATCGCGGCCCACAGTTTCGCGCGCGCCTCCGGCGACAGCTTGGCGGCATCGGCCGCGAAGGCGTCGTCATAGGCTTTCGCGCTTTTCTGAAGCTGCTTCACCGCGTTGTCCATCGGCGCGAAGTCGAATTTGGGCACCGGCTTCAGCGCGGTCGGCATGCCGTTGGTCATCGTCGGATCGTAGGTATCCTGAAAGACGTGATCGGCGATGTCCTTGGCCTGAATCTCCGCGGCCTCGCGGCGATGATCGGCGAGCTTCTTCACTTCGCCCAGATAGAGCGCCATCGTGTCCGCGAAATCGCCGGCCTGAACCACCGGCAATTCGGTGTTGGCCAGCGTCAGCACCATATGGCCCGCGGTCTTCGCCAACAGCGTATCGTACACGAAGCCCGGATCGTCGAAGCGGCTATGATGCTCATAGGTGTCGTAGCGGGAGTGGTAATCGCCGCCGCCGCCGTCCCCCTCGCCGCCGAAGCCGATATCGAGCGCGGGCAAGCCCAGATGCTCGATATAGGTCGAATAATCCGAACCCGAACCCAGCGCGAAAAGCTGGAAGTCCTTCTTGGGATCGGCATCGATCTTCGCCATCGCTTTCACTTCCTCGCGGGCCGACGGTTCCAGCGCCTGCGCGCGCGTTCCGGCGCGATGGCGCTCGGCGATGGAAACATGGGTTTCCGGATCGGTGATGCCGTCCGCGACCTGATTGACGAAATGCTGCAGGTCGTGGCTGCCGCCGGCGAAGAAATAGCCGCGGCTGTTGTTGTCGGAGTTGATGTAGATGATCGCCTTCTTCTTCAACTCCGCGGCATGTTCTTCCGCCCATTCGGTCGAGCCGAGCAGGCCCGGCTCCTCGCCGTCCCAACTCAGATAGACGATGGTGCGCTTGGGCTTCCATCCGGCCTTGACCATTTCGCCCATGGACTTGGCTTCGGCCAGCATCGCAACCTGCCCCGACAAGGGATCGGACGCGCCATACACCCAGCCGTCGCGATGATTGCCGCGCATCACCCACTGATCGGGATATTCGCTGCCCGGCAATTTGGCGACGACATCGTAGATCGGCTTCAGGCTCCAGTCGGACTTCACCGCCAGATGCAGTTTCAGATCGCTCGGCCCCACGCGATAGGTGATCGGCAGCGCGCCGCGCCAGTTGCCCGGCACCACGCGGCCGGTCATCGCTTTCAGCAGCACCGTCGCATCCGCATAGGAGATCGGCAGCGCCGGGATCTTCAGGATCACTTTGGATTCTTCGCGCGTGAGGCGCTTGGCATCGGCGGTGGCGCCCACGCCCGGCGTCAACGGATCGCCGGGATAAAGCGTCATGTCTTCCACCGAGCCGCGCTGGATGCCTTGCGGCGGACGCGCCGGACCATCGGGATAGGACGCGCCGGTGGCGTAGCCGTCATTCGCCGGATCGGAATAGATGATGCAGCCGACGGCGCCGTGCATCTGCGCCAGCAGCGGCTTCAATCCGCGCCAGCCCGCGCCGTAGCGCGCGATGACGATCTTGCCCTTCACGCTGACGCCCATGCGCTCCAGCGCCTTGTAGTCGTCCTGCATGCCGTAGTTCACATAGACCATCGGCGCGGTGACATCGCCGTCGCCCTGATAGGCGAGATAGCCCGGCAAGGCATATTCCTTGGAGCGCGAACTGGTGTCGCCGGGGATCGGCCTTTCCTGCATCGTCGCCTTGAACGGTTTCTTGCCGCCGACAAGCTCGACCGTCTCGCTGATCGGCGTGGGATAGAGAACCTGGAAGGTCTCGATATGCGCGTCCCAACCGAATTCCTTGAACTTCTGCAGCACCCATTCGGCATTCTGCTTGTCATGCGGCGAGCCGACATGATTGGGCTCCGATGCCATAAGCTTCATCCAGCCATCCAGCTCTTTCGGATTGAGATTGGCGTCGAAGCTCTTTTCGAGCGCAGCCTGATCGGCGGCGGCCGGCATATCGGCGGCATACGCCGTCACACCCAGCGCAGCGGCGCAGCAGGCGGCCAACAAAGCGGTACGAACCATGTTTGAAATTCCCCCACGGACAGAAAGAAACGCTCCGGGGAGGATCGTATCGGAGGAGCTTGCCGAATAAAGCCCGAAATCGCGGCATGAGGGCGCACCGCGTTGTGCGCTGCGGCAAGGATCACGCTTTGGTGATGTCAGGCCGCCGCGGCCAGCGGCGTTTGCAGCCCCAGCATCGAGGCTTCGCCTTCGAGCTGGCAGGTGGCGAACTGCTCTTCCCGGCCGATGGCGCCGGTGAAATCCGTCCCGCGCGTCTGGCCGTTGATGAGCGGCAATCCGCGCAGATCGGCCTTGTCCAGACGCGCATGGGCGATATTCGCGCCGCCAAAGGATGCGCCGCGCAGATCCGCGCCCGTGAAATCGGCGTCGCGCAGATCGGCGCCGTCGAACCTGGCGCCCTGAAGCTGGCAACCGGCGAAGTTCAGGCCGATGGCGATGGTGTTGCGCGCCGAAAGCCCCGTCAGCGGACGGCCGACAACCAACTTCTGCAAAAGCCGGATGTCTTCGCCGTCCAGAACGCAATGGGCGCCCTGCGTGCCGCCGCTGACGATCCACTGCTGATGCGAATCCAGTTTGCTCCGCATCTCGCCGAAGCGCTTGATCGTTTCCGGCGTCGGATCGGTCACGCAACCTTTGAGATCTTCGGTGGAGAGATGAAGGTCCTTGATATTGACGCCGGTCAGCACCGCGCCCTTGAAGCTGGCATTGCTCAGCTTGGAGCCGTTGAAATCCGCGCCTTGCAACAGCGCGCCCGAGAAATTCGCGCCGTCCAGCTTCGCCTTGCCGAAAGAAGCCTTCTTGAGCGAGCAGTTCGAGAAGTCCACGCCCTGTGGCCCGTCCGCGTTGCGGTCCACGATCGCGATGCCGTCCGGCGACATGTACATCATCATGGCCGCGCGCAGATCCGCATTGTCGAGCTTGGCATAAGACAGGTTCGCGCCTTTCAGCGAAGCGCCGCGCATGTCGGCGAACACCAGATTGGTGTTGCGCATGTCCGCGCGCTGCAGATCGGCGCAGTAGAAGCTGGCGTTGCGCAGGTTCGATCCGTAGAGCGAGGAATCCACCAAGGAAGAACCGGAGAAGTCGATCTCCTTCAGATTCCGGTTTGCGAGATCGAGCGCGCTGAGATCGGCCTTGCCCAGTTGCGCGCGCCGCCCTCCTTGCGAGGTCGCGAACCGCGCATGGGCGTCCAGAATCGCATTGAGTTCCGCCTGCGTGCGGGCAACGCGCTGGCCGCCGTAAAGATTTTTGAGCATGCTCCGCCCTCCTTGACGGCGGACACCACCAAGGGAGTTTGCGGTGAAATCGTCTAATTTCGGCTTAATGTTCTGCGAGCCGGCTCTGTCAAACGCGCGACAATCACGCACGGCGCTGCGGCAGGTATTCGGTCAATCTTCCAGCGCCGCCAGCAATTCCGCGGCGAAAACCGAGAGCGTATCGTCGCGCGCGCCCATCACGACGATCCGGTCGCCCGGTTCGGCCAGCGCCAGAAGCCTGTCGCCACATTGCCGGCGGTCGGCAAAGGCGAAAGCCTGACGCCCCGCCGCCGCGACCCCGGCGATGATGGCGTCGCTGGACACGCTCCGGTCGGTGGTGCCGCCGAAGTAAACAGGCTCCGGCATGGTGAGCACATCGTTCGGCGCCATGTTTTCGGCGAAGCAGCGGATGAACACATCCTTCATCAGCCGCAACGGCCCGAATCCCTGCGGCTGGAACAGCATGAGCAGCCGCCCCGGAAAATCGTGCAGCGTCGCCAGCGTGGCGGCGATCTTGTCGGGGTTGTGCGCGAAATCGTCGATCACGGTGACGCCTTTCGCCGTGCCCACCGTCTCAAGCCTGCGCCGCACGCCGCCGAATTGCGCAAGCGCATCGACAGCATCGCCCAGATCGACGCCGATTGCCTTCACTGCTGCCAGAGCCGCTAGCGCGTTGGAGACATTGTGCCGTCCCGGCACGCGCAACCGCGCGGGATAAGTCTTGCCGGATGCCTTCACGGTGAAGGCGATGCCATCGGGCCGCGGCGCGATATCCGCCGCCACCAGATCGGCCCGCGCATCGTTCAAGCTGTAGCGGATGAGACGGTCTTGCGGCTGGCGCGCGGCCAGCGCCGCGGTTTCTTCGTTGTCGAGATTGAGCACCGCGATTTTCGCCTTGCCCGTGAATTCCGCAAACAGCCGCCGCAGTTCCTCCATGGATTTGTGATCGAGCGAGATATTGTTCACCACCGCGACATGCGGCGTGTAACGGGCGATGGAGCCGTCGCTTTCATCCACCTCGCTCACGAAGATATCGCTCTTGCCCACCAGCGCGCTGGCGAAGGCGCGGTCCGGCGTCGCGAAATTCTTCATCACCGCGCCGTTCATCACGGTGGGATCGCGGCCCAGCGCATGCAGGATCCAGCCGATCATGCCGGTGGTGGTGGACTTCCCGCTGGTGCCCGCCACGCCGATGCTGTGCGCGGAAGCATTGAAAAGCTCCGCCAGCAATTGCGCGCGCAGCAGGATCTGCGCGCCGATGGCCTTGGCCTTCGCGATGTCGGGAATGGTGTCTTCCACCGCGGCAGACGCAACCACCGCCATGTTCGGATCGCTCACGCCGGAGCCATCCTGCGGATAGAGCCGGATGGCCTGCGCGCGCAGGAAGT
>JAFECN010000330.1 GCA_018242145.1 Pseudomonadota bacterium | reverse complement strand
GCTGGAGCCGGTCATGCGGGTGAAGATCCATGTGCCCAGCGATGCCACCGCGAAAGCCAATCAGGTGGTGAGCGGACGGCGCGGGCAGTTGATGGGCTATGACGCGCGCCCCGGCTGGAAAGGCTGGGATACGGTGGAGGCGCAGATGCCGCTGTCGGAACTGCACGACATCATCATCGACCTGCGCTCGCTCACCCAGGGCGTCGGCACCTTCGAGATGGAATTCGACCATCTCGCCGAACTCAGCGGCAAGCTCGCCGATCAGGTGGTGGCCTCGCAAAAGCAGTTGGCGGCGTAATCACCTTTCCCTTGTGGGGAGGTCGATAAAATTCGGAGCGCGCGCAAAGCGAGTGCGAAGAATTTTTCGGGTGGGGGGATCGCGCGTGGAGTTTGCCCGCCACCCCAATCGCTTCGCTCTTGGACCTCCCCACAAGGGGGAGGTGATTACAGCGCGCTCGCGCCGAACGTGTCGCAATCGCTTATTTCGCCGCGGGCGAGGCCGCGCTGGAACCAGCGCATGCGTTGCGCGCTGGTGCCATGCGTGAAGGAGTCGGGCACAGCATAGCCCTGGCCTTCCTTCTGCAGCGTGTCGTCGCCCACGGCGGACGCGGCGCGCAGCCCGCCTTCCACATCGCCCTGTTGCAGGATGTGGAAGCGTTGGTTGGCGTGATAGGTCCATACGCCCGCATAGCAATCGGCCTGCAATTCCAGCCGCACCGATGCGCCGGTGGCGCCGCGCGCGCCCGATCCCTGCAGCGCGCTTTCCTGCTGGTTCATCGTGCCGATCAGGTTCTGGATGTGATGGCCATATTCATGCGCGATCACATAGGCCTGCGCGAATTGCCCCGGCGCGCCGAACTGGTCGGCAAGCTGGTTGAAGAAGGAAAGGTCGAGATAGATGCGGCTGTCGTTCGGGCAATAGAACGGCCCTGCTGCCGCCTGTCCCAATCCGCAGCCCGTCTGCGTGGCATCGGTGTAAAACGTGATCGTCGCGGGCGAGAAGGTGATGCCGCGCGCCTGCAGGATCGGCGTCCATACATCTTCCGCGCTGCCCACGATCTTGCGGGCGAATTCGAGCTGGGCGTCGTCGCTGTGGGTGTCGGACTGGGCGATCTGCTGTTGGCCGCCGCCGTTGAACACGCTGTCGAGCAGCCCGCCGGAGCCGTTCGCGCCGAAGAGCAGCATCAGGATCACGAAGGCGATGAAGCCCAGCCCGCCGCCGCGCAGGCCGAAGGCCGGGAACCCGCCGAAGCCGCCGCCCCAGCTCGGGCCGCCGAATCCGCCCATCCCGCCTTCGCCGCGGCGGTCGTCGTAATTGCCCGTTTCCCGCAGGTTGTTGAGGTCCATCTTCGTTCTCTTTAGAATTATTACAAACTACTTGCACGGCCCGTCCGGCGCGCTATCTTAGACGCAGCAACCGGACAGGAGCAGGCCATGGACGTCAACATTGGATTGAAACAGGGCGAGCGCAAGGCGATCGCGGAAGCGCTCTCGAAGGTGCTCTCCGACACCTACATGCTTTATCTGAAGACGCACGGATATCACTGGAACGTCACGGGTCCGCATTTCGCCGCGCTGCATGTTCTGTTCGAGGGCCAATACACCGAACTGCACGATGCGGCCGATCTGATCGCGGAGCGCATCCGCGCGCTGGGCGAATACGCGCCGGGCAATTACCGCACCTATGCCAAACTGACCTCGATTCAGGAAAGCGGCGACAACGTGCCGCCCGCGATGGAAATGGTGCGCGATCTGGCCGAAGGAAACGAGATCCTCTCCAAAACCTGCCGCGATGCGTTCAAGGTCGCCGAAGAGGCCGACGACCAGGGCACGATGGACCTGCTCATCCAGCGCATGCAGGCAAGCGAGAAAGCCGCCTGGATGCTGCGCAGCCATCTGGTTTGACGGCAAAGAAAAATCGCCGGAGCAGGGGGGCGCTCCGGCGATCAGGGGTCTTCTATCAGAGACTTCCGCTTTAAGGGGGATAAAGCAAAAGTCGCGAGGGCGAACCCTCTTGCCGATCTCCAGGGGGAGGAGCTCGACACACCTGATTTGGGAATGCGTGGGCGCGGGTTCAAGGACCTTGCGGCGTTTTCACGAACGCCGGGAAGCCTAGAAATTCCACTCCTTTGCCGCCTTCACCAGAAAGTCGCGGAACGCCGCCACGCGCTTGGACTGACGAAGCGCGTCGCAATAGACGAGGTGCACGTCGAACGCGGGACCTTCGGTGTCCGGCAGCACGCGGACGAGATTGGGGCGGTCCGCGGCGATGTAATCGGGCAGGGCGGCGATCCCCACGGCGGCTTCCGTTGCGTGAAGAATGCCGGTGAGATTGTTGATGCGCAGCGCGCGATAGCCTTCCGGCGAGATCTTGCGCACCGCGTCGATCAGCCAGTTCACGTCGCGGATTTCCGGCGCCGCCGTTTCGCCATAGGCCACAAGCATGTGCTTCGCCAGATCGCCGAAGCCCTGCGGCATGCCGTGCTTTTCCAGATATTTCCTGTCCGCGTAGAGATGATAGTGGATGCTGAACAGCTTGCGCTGGATCAGGTCGGCCTGCACCGGCGCGCGCATGCGGATGGCGATGTCGGCCTCGCGCTGCGCCAAGTCCAGTTCGC
>JAFECN010000032.1 GCA_018242145.1 Pseudomonadota bacterium | reverse complement strand
GACGGGTGTATCGGCGTGATAACCGATCTCGCGTCCTGAATCTAACGCAACAGCATGAACGCTGCCGGTACAATCGACCATCTCGAACAGCGCCTGAAAGTCCGGCGCCCTCATCGCCGTCCGAACAGCCGTTCGATGTCCGACAGCTTCAACTCCACATAAGTCGGCCTGCCATGGTTGCACTGGCCCGAATGCGGGGTGGCTTCCATCTCGCGCAACAGCGCGTTCATCTCTTCGGCGTTGAGCCGACGGCCCGCGCGCACGGAGGTGTGGCAGGCAAGGGTTCCGGCAACCTCTTCCAGCCGTTCCTTCAGCGACAGCGCCTTGCCGGTTTCGGCGATGTCGTCGGCGAGGTCGCGCACCAAGCCTTTCAGATCAGCCTTGCCCAGCATCGCGGGCATTTCGCGCACCATCACGGCATCGGGGCCGAAGGGCTCGATGACGAGGCCCAGCTCCGCCAATTCGCCCGCGCGCGCGGCGATACGGTCCACTTCCGCCGGGTCCAGTTCCACCACTTCGGGAATGAGCAGCGGCTGGCGCGCGATGCCACCCTCGGCCAGCGCCTTCTTCATCTTCTCATAAACGAGGCGCTCATGCGCCGCGTGCTGGTCGACGATGACGATGCCGTCCGCCGTCTGCGCCACCACATAGGTCTCGTGCAATTGCGCCCGCGCCACGCCCAGCGGCAAATCCGCGTGCGGCGGCGCAGCGGGGGCTTCCTCCACGCGCGCGGAATAGGCCGGCGCTGTGTTTCCGGCGAACAGCGGCGACTGAAAGTCGCGCGCGGCACTCGCCATGCCCGGCGTCACCGGGAACGGCCGCACATTGCCGGAATAGACCGGCGCCTCGGGCCGGAAGGACGCCAGCGCCGAACTGGCCACCGTGGTGGAGGCACGATGCCCCGCATCCGCCAGCGCGTGCTTGAGCGAGGACACGATCATCCCGCGCACCAATCCCGCATCGCGGAAGCGCACTTCGGTTTTCGCCGGATGCACATTCACGTCCACGAAGGCCGGATCGCATTCCAGGAACAGTGCCAGCGCCGGGTGGCGGTCGCGCGCGAGGAAATCGGCATAGGCGCCGCGCACCGCGCCGATGAGCAGCTTGTCGCGCACGGGCCGCCCGTTCACAAACAGGAACTGCATCTGCGCGTTGGCGCGGTTGTAGGTCGGCAGCCCCGCGAAGCCGGAGATATGCAGTCCCTCGCGCGCGACATCGACCGGCGCGGCGTTGTCGCCGAAGTCCCGGCCCATGATCCGGGCCAGCCGCTTCAGCCTGCCGTCGAAGATGTCGGCTTCGGCTTCCAGATCGAGCGTGCGCCGCCCGTCCAGCGTCAGCGTGAACGCCACATCGGGCCGCGCCATCGCCAGCCGCTTCACCACATCGGTGGTGGCCAGGTCTTCGCTGCGCACGGATTTCAGGAATTTCAGCCGCGCGGGCGTGGCATAGAACAGTTCGCGCACATCCACCCGCGTGCCGCTCTGCCCCGGCGCGCGGAACGCGGCGGGCGACGGCCCGGCCAGCGCGCCGCCATCCACGCGGATCTCATGCCCCTCGCCCGTCTTCGTGCGGCTGGCGATGGTGAGCCGCGCGACCGCGCCGATGGAGGGCAGCGCCTCGCCGCGGAACCCCATCGTGGCGATGGTGGAAAGATCGTCGTCGCGCAGCTTGGAGGTGGCGTGCCGCTCCACGGCCAGCGCAAGGTCGTCCGCGTCCATGCCCTCGCCGTCGTCTTCGACCAGGATCAGGTCCGCGCCGCCCGCCGAGGTGGCGATGTCGATGCGCCGCGCGCCCGCATCGAGCGCGTTCTCGACCAGTTCCTTCACGGCGCTGGCGGGCCGCTCCACCACTTCGCCGGCGGCGATGCGGTTGATCGTGCCTTCGGAGAGACGGCGAATCTTCATGATTCGAGCCTAGCAGAGCGCGTCCAGCCAGACTGCCCGGCGCACCCGGCGACTCACAGCGAATCAGCGGTCGCGATGGGTTTTCGCGGCGCCCGGCGCGGCCGCATGCCCGGTGTCCGGCGCAGGCTTCGCCGTCTTGGCGGTGGTGGCAGGTTCCGGTTTCACCGGCTTGGGCACGGCGGGCGGCTTGTCCGGCCCCGGCAGCGGCTGCCACGGCGGCTTCGGGCCTTCGGGATTTCCCGCAATGACGAAGGTGATTTTCGGATTGGACCAGACGCGCTTGGCCACCCGCCGGATATCGTCCAGCGTCACGGCATTGATGAGCGCATTGCGCTTCTTCAGATAGCTGATCGGCAGGCCCACATCCTGGAAGGTGTTGAGCTGCGCCGCGATCCCGGTGTTGGAGGTGAACGCCAGCGGGAACGAGCCGGTGAGGTAGGTCTTGGCGTCGTCCAGTTCCTTCTGCGTCGCGCCGCTCGCCGCGAAATCCGCGATGGTCTGGCGGATGACCTTCACCGTCTCGTCCACCGATCCGGCTTTCGTCGCCACCTGCCCGGCGAAATAGCCCGCATGAACCAGCGTGTTGACCGATGTGGAGATATTGTAGGTCAGCCCCCGCTTCTCACGCACTTCCGTCGTCAGGCGCGAGGAGAACCCGCCGCCGCCCAGGATGTAGTTGGCGACATAGAGCGGGATGAAGTCCTTGTCCTTGCGCGGAAGCGACGGCAGACCGAAGACGATATTCGGCTGCGGCACCGGCATGGGAACGAGCTTGGTCCCCGGCGCGCCCATGTGGCGAACCGGGGCGATAGGCGGCGGCGCTTTCTGCGGCAGAGCATGGAACGCGCTGGCGAGCAGCGTCTTCAGCGTGGCTTCATCGACATCGCCGGACACCGCGACATGCATGCCGCCGCGCACCCAATGGTTGCGCGCGAAATTGACAAGATCGGCGCGCGTGATCGCCGATACCGACTGCATGTAGCCGTTCACCGGATGGCCGTAGGAATGCCCGGCAAAGAAGCGCATGAAGAAGACCTTCGCCGCGATGCTGGAGGGGTCCTCCTGATCGAATTGCAGGCTGGCCAGAATCTGGGCGCGTACCCGTGCGATGGCGGCGTTGTCGAAATGCGGCTTGGAGAGCGCCACGCCGAGAAGATGGAACGCATCCTTCGCGTTCTCCTTCAGCGTCACCAGCGTGATCGTGGTCCAGTCGCGGTCGGGCGACGCGGAGAAGCGGATGCCACGGTCGCTTAGCGCCGTCTGGAAGGCATCGGAACTGTACGGTCCCGCGCCTTCGTCCATCAGCGCGGCGGCGAAGGATGCGAGCCCCGCCTTGTCGGCCGGGTCGTAACCGGAGCCTGCCGGCAGCGCGACGGTCATCGCGATGATGGGCAGGGTGTGATCCTCCTGGAACCACACTTCCGTGCCCTTGCCCATGCTGACGGATTTCACATCGGCGGCGTGCGCCGCAAGCGGCGCGAGCCATGCGAGCGCGGCGGCCATCACCAGCGAAACAAGGCGCGCGTTCATCGCGGTTTCCCCGGCTGCAGATAGGCGGTCACGGATTCGCGCTCCGGCAAGTCCTGCGCGACAGCATCGCGAACCGCCTCGGCCTTCACCGCCTCGATCCGATCCGGCCAGGTATCGACGTCCTCGGTGGTAAGCCCGATGGCGAGCGCCTGCCCGTAGGCGGATGCGAGCGAGAACTGGCTGTCGCGCTGATACATGGCATCGGCCACGAGTTGCGTCTTGGCGCGCTTGAGGTCGGCGGCCGCGGGCGGCTTCTTGCCGTAGACTTCAAGAATCTTGTCGATCGCGTGTTCGAGCTGGTCGAGGCG
>JAFECN010000329.1 GCA_018242145.1 Pseudomonadota bacterium | reverse complement strand
TTCTGGTCTTCTTTGACGCGGCGGACGACCACGCGGTCGCCGAGCGGACGGAATTTCATGTGTAAGCTCCTTGAAAAAACCCAGGTTTTCCAATTGCTTGGATCAGCACGGCAGCACTCACATCAGGTGAGTGCTAACAGGCTGGCCGGTATTTAGGAGCGGGGACGAAGGGCGTCAAGGCCGGGGAGGTCCACTTTCCCGCCCGCGCGCCCTTAAATCTTGGCGCAGAATCGAGGGCCTGCCGATGTTCACCTGCTTCATCCGCTATGAGATCGCGCCCGGTCAGCGGGAAGCGTTCAAGGACTATGCCCGCACCTGGATGGCGCTCATTCGCAAACATGGCGGGACGTATCATGGCTATTTCATTCCGGGCACGGAAGGCGATGTGCTGCCCGATGCGGACTTCAGCTTTCCCGGCATCGGCAGGGAAGGCGGGCCGAATATCGGCGTCGCGCTGTTCAGCTTTCCGAATGTGGAAGCCTATGCGCGTTACCGCCGCGATGTCGCGCAGGATGAAGAATGCAAAGCCGCGACGGCGCGCTTCAACGCGACTCCCTGCTTCACCGGCTACGAGCGCAACTTTCTCGTTCCGATGTTTGCGTGAGCGCTCCCTAACGCCGCCGCGCCGTGTAGAGCGCGGTACACATGTGCCGCTCCACTCTATCCTTGAACGTCGTCGCGGCGATGTCGTGGATCGCATCCAGAAGCTTTGTGCGTTCGGCCTCCGGCAAGGTCGTCACATTGGAAAAGCTCGCATAGAGCGCGCGCGTCTGGCTTGCGGTGAGCACCAGCGTCCAGTGCGAGACATCGAACCCGATATCCGTGAACGAACCTACCGATTCCAGATCGGCGATGCGCGCTTCGCTGTGAAGCGCGAAAGGATGCTTGAACAGCGGCGAAAAGGATGGGCTCGCCGAAGCCTGAAACAGATGCGTGGTCGCGTCGTGGAACGGATCGTGACGGTCCGGGTCGCCAAACACATTCCACCACGCGGCCCACCATCCGCCGGGGCGAAGCACGCTTGCCACCTTCGCCAGCGCCGCGCGCTGATCCATCCAGTGGAAGGCCGTCGCGGAAGTGCCCAGATCGAATGCGCCTTGCGGCAGCGCCGCCGCTTCAAATGTCGCATGGATGATGCGGAGCGGCGGATCGTCCGCACAGTCGCGCAACTTCGCGGCAAGCCGCGCGTCCGGTTCGATGGCGGTGACGGAGGCACCGGCTTCAAGCAACCGCCGCGTGGCCAGCCCCGTGCCGGGCCCGATCTCGAAGGCGCATGTGCCGGCCTTGAGTCCACAGCGCTCGCGCAGGATTTCGTAAATGCGTGCCGGATATTCCGGCCGCGCGGCGTCGTAATTCGCCGCATCCGCGCCAAAGGCGCTGCGTCCGTCTTCGATGCCGATCATGCGCATGAACGCAGGCTAGCTCTCGCAGCGAAGGCAAACAATCGAAAGAGGCAGGATGGAGTTGTTCCTGTGCAGCGCGCTGATGCACCAACGCATGGGGCTGACGCTGCGGAAGTCGGGCATCATGCTTGTCGCTGCCGCAACGCGCCGCTAGAGCTTCGGCGAACGTCCTTCCGAGAGTTTCATGTCCGCCAATATCCCCGAGGGTTTTCGCCCGCTCAATTTCAGCATGGGCTTCATCGAGCAATGCGGCCCGCTCTATGGGAAGTGGGATGGCGAGCGCTTGCTGCTCGGCTTTCGCGTCGAGATGCGCCACTGCAATCCGGGCCAGGTCGCGCATGGCGGCATGATGGCGACCTTTGCCGATATGCTGTTGCCGATGGCGACACGCTTTCAGACCGGACAGGATCTCGGCTTCATTCCCACCGTTCAGTTGAACTGCGATTACCTCGCGCCCGCCAAACTCGGCGCCTGGGTGGAAGGCCGCGCGGAGCCGGTGAAGATCACCGGCAAGCTCGTCTTCGCGCAGGGGCTGGCGACAGCCGATGGCGAGCCGTGCCTGCGGGCCAATGGCATCTTCCGCCGCACGCCGCCCGCGGGCATGGGCTTTTCGCTGGAGAACCTGTTCGGCGAAACGAAATAGGCCGTTTTCCGCGGGTTCTGTCCGAAAACCATGGCGGTGCGGTTGCGAAACCGCTAGCTATCCCGTTCCATGAAGCAGCCGGGGCACGGGATAGAGGGCGGCGTGAAGATTCGTTTGGCAGATGCGGTGTTGCTGGCGCTGGTGGCGGTGATCGCCGTCTTTGCGTTCGGCCTGTTTCCCGCGATCGTTCCGCACAGCCTTGCGGCCGATGTCCTTTTCATCGTGGTGATGGGCGCGACGCTGCCGCTGCACTACGGCCTGATGCACGAGACGATGCACGGCAATCTCTTCGCCAGTGAAGACTGGAACCGCCGCGCCGGCCGCCTGCTCGGCATCACCATGGGCTATCCGTGGGAAACCATGCGCTTCGGCCATCTCGCCCATCACGGATTCAACCGCCACGACTACGACCGCCCTGAAAGCTGGCGCGAGGGGCAGGGCTATTTCGCGAAATCCCTCCAATATTATTTCCAGCTCGTCATCGGGAACGTGGTGCTCTATGTGCTGGCGCCGTTGCCGTTGCTGCTGCCGGTCTCCACGACGCCCGCCGTCGTGAAGCTGATGGACCAGAGCCCGGAGATGGAGTGGTTCCGCAACGCAGCGTTCCGTACCTTCACCAATCCGCAGAAGCGCCGCGCCATCCGCATCGATCTTCTTTGCACCGTGGTGCTGTTCGCGTTCGCCATCTGGATGTGGGGCGCGCAGTGGCCGGTGTTCGCGCTCGGCATCGCCGCGCGCTGGTGCGTGCAGTCCGTCCTCGACAACGCGCCGCACTACGCCATGCCGCTGGATTCCGGCCGCGATGCGCGCAACACCACATTCCCGCGTCCCCTCCGCTGGATGATCCTCAACCAGAATTTCCACGGCGCGCATCATCACTCGCCGCAGACGCATTGGGGCGAGTTGCCCGCGCTTTACGCGAAGATGAATGTGCCGCTGGACGGAAGCTGGTTCACGGCGCAGGCGCGCCAGTTCCGCGGACCCGTGCGCCTGCACTGATCCCACGCATGAGCGAAGCCGCCGTCTTCTCCAAATGCGCATGGCGGCTGATTCCGTTCATGGGATTGCTCTATGTCGCCAATTTTCTCGACCGCGTGAATGTCGGATTCGCCGCGCTGGCGATGAATGCCGATATCGGCCTGAACGCCGAAGCCTATGGCCTCGGCGCGGGCATGTTCTTCATCGGCTATTTCTTCTTCGAGGTGCCGTCGAATGTCGCGATGGAGAAGTTCGGCGCGCGGTTCTGGATCTTCCGCATCATGCTGAGCTGGGGCGTCGTCTCGATGGCGACGGCCTTCGCCACAGGTCCTGTCAGCTTCTTCGTCCTGCGCTTCCTGCTCGGCGCCTGTGAAGCCGGCTTCTTCCCCGGCATGATCCTCTATCTGACCTATTGGTTCCCCGCGGCCACGCGCGCGCAGTTCAATGCGTTATTCCTCTCCGCCATCGTGGTCGCCAATATTTTTGGCGCACCGCTCTCCGGTTATGTTCTTCATGCCGCCGGCGGTTGGGGCATCTTCAAGAACTGGCAATGGCTGTTCCTGATCGAGGGTCTGCCGTCCTGCATTCTGGCCTTCGCGGCCCTGTTCTATCTGCCGAGCAAGCCGGAAAACGCAAAATGGCTGTCCGCGGAGGAAAAGCGGATCGTCACCGCCGCCGTCGCGCGCGACGATCTTCCGCATCACGATCTGCGCACCGGGCTGAGCGACATCCGCGTCTGGCTTCTGGCGCTGGCGGATTTCGGCATCATTATTGCGCTCTATGGCATCGGGCTGTGGCTGCCGCAGATCGTGAAGTCGCTCGGCTTCGACGATCTCCAAACGGGGTTCGTCGTCGCCGTGCCGTATGTGGCCACGATGATCGCGATGATCGCATGGGCGCGCATCAGCGATGCGCGCGGCGAGCGTATTCGCCACATCGTGCAACCGGCGCTGCTCGCGGCTGTCAGCCTCGCCGCGGCCGCCATCCTGGGCGCAAGCCTGTGGTCGGTGCTGGCCCTTACGCTCGCCACAATCGGCATCTATGCCGCGCTGGTGGTGTTTTGGACCTTGCCGCAGTCTTTCCTTGGCGGGACGGCGGCGGCGGGCGCCATCGCTTTGGTGAACTCCGTTGCCAATCTCGGCGGTTTTCTGGGACCCACCATCGTCGGCTATCTCAAAGCCGCAACCGGAACCTACACTGCGGCAATGGGTATCTTTGCGGCGGGTTTGATCATGACGATTGTGGTGCTCTGGACGGTGTCCAGGTCTATACCCGCCCTCAAGCCCGCGGTTATGCTGGAAAGGTGAGGGCTGCTGGGAGCTGGATCATGCGGATTTTGCCTTCGATGGCGCTGGCGGTTTTGACGGTCGCATTTTGCGGCCTCGCGAATGCCGCGCCGATGTATCCCAAGGGCGCGCTGGCGCTCGAAACGAAGCTGCTGGCGTCCCAGTCGGCGGAGGCCAAAGCCTGGATCAAATCGGAAGGCGCGGATGAAGCGTCCGGCCAGTTCATCTCCGATGAGACGCCGCGCAACGCCGCGCGCAAATTCGGCGCTTCCGGTTCCGACGTCAGCACCATGGCATTTCTGGTTCTGATGGAAGCCGCGCGCGCCGCCGATGCGAATGTCTATACGTTGGTGAACGGCGTGCAGGCCGCGAGCGCCAGCCGTCAGGATCAACGGCAGGCGGCGCTGGCCTCGGGCGGCATCGCCGACGCGCAGCAGGCGCAGTTCAGCAGCGGCGCGCAAACCGCCAATTCCCAACAGGGCCATGCCTTTCTTTCTTTGTTGCCGAGCGACAGCAATCCCGTGCGCGACGCGCGCAACGCCTCCGCCTATATCCCGCCGCCAACCATGTCCTTGCAGGATGCGATGGATCGCGAGTCCAAGGTCGAGGATCTGCTGACTGCTGCCATGAAGCGGGTGAGCCCCTAGACACCCATGCACCCATCTCATCCGTCACGCGGCCTTTCGCGCGTCCTTTCTTTTGCCGCCATCGCGGCCCTGCTGGTCCTTGCCGGATGCGGCCGTGAATCCAAGCTCGCGCCGGACTTCGCGTTCAATTTCCGCTGTCATGGCGCGCAATATCCGGCATCCGAAACGGCGATCGAGAAATTCGTCGCGAGCCACGGCTTCACCGTGTTCAACGAAGAACGTGTGCGCCGACAGTACAATCTTCCACTCTATCCGCTGGCGATCGACGGCTTCGACAAGCAGCGCCGCATCCTCGACTTCCGGGGCATCAACGAGAAGTCCGGCGACCAGCCGATCCCCATCGCGTCCATCTATTCGGTCGGCCTCTATTCGCCGCCGCCCACGCGACATGACAAGAGGCTCGAAGACGCCATATTCAGCTTCGTCTCGGGCACGCTGAAATGCGAGATTTCGAACGTCAGCCGCGGGGACAACGACGCGGGGCGGGCGGCGTTTTTCGACAAGGTTTACAAGGCGGAACAGAAGCGTATCGGCGAAGGCATGCGCTGCGACAAGCAGTTGGGCAAGACGCTTGACACCAAATGTCCCAGTTGATTTGTCTGCCCAAATTCAAATCGGGCCATAAATGACACGCGCATTCATCTTCCCCGGACAGGGCAGCCAGGCCGTCGGCATGGGCAAGGCGCTGGCGGATGCCTTCGCACCCGCGCGCGAAGTCTTCCAGGAAGTGGACGACGCGCTCTCGCAGAAACTTTCCAAAATCATGTGGGAAGGGCCGGAGAGCGATCTGGTTCTCACCGAGAACGCGCAGCCTGCGATCATGGCCGCCAGCATGGCGGTCGTGCGTATTCTGCAGAAGGAAGCGGGCCTCGATTTCGCGAAACATGCGCGCCTCGTCGCCGGTCATTCGTTGGGCGAATACACCGCGCTCTGCGCTGTCGGCGCGTTCACGCTCGCCGATGCCGCGCGTCTGCTGAAGGCACGCGGTCAGGCGATGCAGGCCGCGGTGCCGGTGGGCGAAGGCGGCATGAGCGCGCTGCTGGGCGCCGAGATCGCGCAGGCCGAAGACCTTGCGAAGGAATGTGCCGCGGCCACGGGCGGCGTCTGCGTCGTGGCCAATGACAACGCGCCGGGGCAGGTCGTCATCTCCGGAACGAAAGCGGCCATCGACAAGGCGCCCGAGATCGCCAAAGCCAAGGGCATCAAGCGGGCGATGGCGCTCAACGTCTCCGCGCCGTTCCATTCGCCGATGATGCAGCCCGCCGCCGACAAGATGCGCGAGGTTCTCGCGGGCGTGAACATTCGTCCGCTTGCCGCGCCGCTTGTGGCCAATGTCACGGCCGCCGAGGTGAGCGAGCCGGACGCCATCCGCCGTCTGCTGGTGGAGCAAGTCACCGGCCGCGTGCGTTGGCGGGAAAGCGTTCTGGCGTTTCGCGGCCTCGGCGTGGATACGACCGTGGAGTCCGGCGGCGCGAAGGTTCTGACCGGCATGGTCAAGCGCACCGACAAGGATCTCGCGAACGTCACGCTCGACAGCGCGGCGGATATCGAAGCCTTCGCGAAAACATTATAAAAACCTTTCCTCCACCGTTACCGGGGGGAGGTGTTCGCGCAGCGAACGGAGGGGAAAGCTTATGTTCGATCTCACAGGCAAGACGGCGCTGGTCACCGGCGCATCTGGCGGTATCGGCGGCGAGATCGCTAGGGCGCTGCACAAGCAGGGCGCCGCCGTCGTTCTCTCCGGCACGCGCGCCGAAGCGCTGGAGTCCCTCAAGAACGAACTCGGCAGCCGCGCCTTCGTCGCCACCTGCAATCTTGGCGATAAGGAATCCGTGGAAGCGCTGGTGAAGACGGCGGAAGCCGCCGCCGGTGCGCCGATCGACATCCTCGTGAACAATGCCGGCATCACGCGCGACAATCTTTTCATGCGCATGAAGGACGAAGAGTGGGATCAGGTGATCGCCGTCAATCTCACCGCCGCCTTCCGTCTTTCCCGCGCGGTGCTGCGCGGCATGATGAAGAAGCGCTGGGGCCGCATCATCTCCATCACGTCCGTGGTCGGGGAGACCGGCAATGGCGGGCAGGGCAATTACGCCGCCGCCAAGGCGGGGCTTGTCGGCATGTCCAAGTCGCTGGCCGCGGAAGTCGCCAGCCGCAACATCACCGTTAACTGTATTGCCCCTGGCTTCATCGCGACTCCGATGACGGATGCGCTGACCGACGCCCAGAAAGAAGCCGTCTTCGGCAAAATCCCCGCCGGGCGCATGGGCACGCCCGCCGAAATCGCCGCCGCCGTGGCCTATCTGGCCTCGGACGAAGCGGGCTATGTGACCGGGGAAACGCTGCAGATCAATGGCGGCATGGCGATGATCTGACAATGAATTCAGCTACTTAACCCGCTTGTGGCGATCCCGGAGGCTTTGTGTTACCAACGCGCCATTCTTCCGGACCCGTCACCACGCGGGAGGTGGGGGATACGCCGCAGGCCCCTGTGCGTTTCGCGGCGGAGGACAACAACGAGAGGTTTTGAAAACACCAATGAGCGACACTGCGGAACGCGTAAAGAAGATCGTCGTCGAGCACCTGAATGTGGATGCCGACAAGGTCACGGAAAGCGCGTCCTTCATCGAAGACCTGGGCGCGGACAGCCTCGACACCGTCGAGCTGGTCATGGCGTTCGAAGAAGAATTCGGCATCGAAATTCCCGATGATGCCGCCGAGTCCATCGTCACGGTTGGCGATGCGGTGAAGTTCATCGACAAGTCGCAGGCTTGATGCTCGGGGCCAACGCCTCAAACATGCGTAGAGTAGTCGTTACAGGACTGGGTCTCGTCACGCCGCTGGCTTGCGGCGTGGAGGAGACCTGGTCCCGCCTGCTCGCCGGCAAATCCGGCGCGCGCAAAATCACCGAATTCCCGACAGACGATCTTGCCACCAAGATCGCCTGCATCGTCCCGCGCGGCGATGGCACGGACGGCACCTTCAATGCCGATCAATGGGTTGACCCCAAAGAGCAGCGCCGCGTGGACGAGTTCATCACCTTCGGCCTTGCCGCCGCGCAGCAGGCGGTGACGGACTCCGGCTGGGAGCCGAAGACCGAGGATGAGAAGTGCCGCACCGGCGTCCTCATCGGCTCCGGCATCGGCGGGTTGAATGGCATCGCGGATGCCGCGCTGCTCCTCAACGAAAAAGGCCCGCGCAAGATTTCGCCCTTCTTCATTCCGGGGCGTCTCATCAATCTGGTATCCGGCTATGCCTCCATCCGTTTCGGCTACAAGGGGCCGAACCACGCGGTGGTGACAGCCTGCGCCACCGGCGCGCACGCCATCGGCGATGCCGCGCGTCTCATCGCGCTGGACGATGCCGATGTGATGCTGGCGGGCGGCACGGAAGCGGCCATCGGCCGCCTCGGCATCGCGGGTTTCAACGCCTGCCGCGCGCTTTCGACCGCGTTCAACGACACGCCGGAGAAGGCTTCGCGTCCCTATGACAAGGATCGCGACGGCTTCGTGATGGGCGAAGGCGCGGGCGCCGTCATCCTCGAAGAATACGAACACGCCAAGGCGCGCGGCGCGAAGATCTACGGCGAAGTCATCGGCTATGGCCTGTCAGGCGACGCCTTCCACATCACCGCGCCGTCGGAAGACGGTGACGGCGGTTTCCGCGCCATGCAGATGGCGCTGAAGCGCGCGGGCATCCAGCCGTCCGACATCGACTATGTGAACGCGCACGGCACCTCCACCATGGCCGACGGCATCGAGCTTGGCGCCGTCGAGCGCTTCCTTGGCAATGCCGCAGGCAAGGTGTCCATGTCGTCCACCAAATCCGCCATCGGTCATCTGCTCGGCGCGGCGGGTGCTGTGGAAGCGATCTTCTGCCTGCTGGCGATCCGCGACCAGATCGTCCCGCCGACCCTGAACCTCGACAATCCGGCGGTGGAGACGAAGGTGGATCTTGTCCCGCATGTCGCGAAGAAGCGTGAAGTGAAAGCCGCACTCTCCAACTCCTTCGGCTTCGGCGGCACCAACGCCTCGCTGATCGTTTCACAGGTCCAGTAGCTCCTTCGACATGCTGCGCGCTCTTGCAATCCTGGTTGTGCTGGCCCTGATTGCGGGCGGCGCATGGTTTTGGGAGCGGCAGAACTGGCAGGCCGCCGGTCCGTCGTCCGCCTACACGGTGGTGATGGTGAAGCCCGGCGAGAGCGTCGCCGCCATTTCCACCGATCTTGAAAAATCCGGTGTCATCGCCAATGCCGATCTCTTCCGCATCGGCCTGCGCCTTCGCAGCCAGCAGAAAGCGTTGAAGGCCGGCGAATATGGCTTTCCGGCCCATGCCAGCATGGCCGATGTCACCGGCATTCTCGTCTCCGGCAAATCCATCGAACACAAGCTCACGGCCGCCGAAGGCCTGACCAGCCAGATGATCTACGACATCGTGAAGAAGGACCCGGTGCTGGTGGGCGATGCGGGGCCGGTGCCGGAAGAGGGCACGTTGCTACCCGAAACCTATCTCTTCACGCGCGGCACCACGCGCAGGGAGATTCTCGCCAAGATGCACAAGGCGCAGCAGAAGCTGATCGCGGCGCAATGGCCCGCGCGCATCGGCAATCTGCCGATCAAGACGCCGCAGGAGGCCATCATCCTCGCCTCTATCGTGGAGAAGGAAACCGGCATCCCCGAAGAGCGCCGCCACATCGCCGCGGTGTTCGAGAACCGCCTGCGCCTCGGCATGAAGCTGCAATCCGATCCCACGATCATCTACGGCATCACCAAGGGCTATCCCATCGGCCGGCGCATCCGCCAGAGCGAGATCACCGGCGCCACGCCCTATAACACCTATGTCATTCCCGGCCTGCCCATCGGCCCGATCTGCAATCCCGGCAAGGATGCGATTCTGGCCGTCCTCAATCCGGAAGCCTCCGACGATCTGTATTTCGTCGCCAACGGAACCGGCGGCCATGTGTTCTCCGCGACCATGGCGGAACACGAGAAAAACGTCGCCAACTGGCGCAAGATTCACGACACCCAGCACTGATTGCGCAGTTTGATCCGCGCGGGCGGCGCGCTAAGTTCGGGCCATGGAGATTCACCCATGACGGTCGTCAGCATGACCGGCTTCGCGGAGGTCCACGGAGCCCATGAAGCCGCGCGCTGGCGCTGGGAAGTCAGAAGCGTCAACGGCCGCGGGCTGGAACTGCGCCTGCGCATGCCGCCCGGTTTCGACGGCATCGAAATCGCCGCGCGCACCTTGGCGTCCGAGCGCTTCAAGCGCGGCAACATCCAGGCCACGCTCACCATGGAAACGCGCGAGGATGCGCGGGCTTTCAATGTCGATCCCGTCGCGCTGAACGCCGCCGTCCGCCTCGCCAGGCAGATCGCGGAAGAGACGGGCCTCGCGCCTGCGCGCGTGGACGGGCTGCTGTCGCTCAGGGGCGTGATCGTTCAGGACGAGGCAGTCGATCTGGAACCCGCCGAGCGGGCGGCGCGCGACGCGGCGATGCTGGAAAGCATCGCCATGGCCTTCGACGCGCTCCGGCGCGCGCGCCGCACCGAAGGCGCCAAGCTGGCCACTGTGCTCAAGGGCCAGATCGACGAGATCGAGAAGCTGACGAAGGACGCCGCATCGCTCGCGGCCGCGCAGCCGAAAGCCTTGCGGGATCGCCTCTCCGCGCAATTGAAAGATCTGCTCGAAGGAAACCAGTTTCCCGAAGAGCGGCTGGCGCAGGAGGTGGCGCTGCTCGCCACCCGCGCCGATGTGCGCGAGGAGCTGGACCGGCTCGCCTCCCATGTGCAGGAGGCGCGCGCGCTGCTGTCGTCCGGAGAGGCGGTGGGCCGCAAGCTCGATTTCCTGGCGCAGGAATTCAACCGCGAAGCCAACACGCTCTGCTCCAAATCCTCGGACGTGGCGCTGACGCGCGTCGGGCTGGCGCTGAAACATGTGATAGACCAGTTCCGCGAGCAGTCGCAGAACGTGGAATAATCAGGTCTTGAGATAGCGCGCGAACGAAAGCTGCGTTCCTGCAATCCTTTCCCAGTCGCGCATATCGCTCAGGCGCAGGCTATTCGCGGCCCGTGCCATCACGCCGTTTCCATTCTCGTGGCGATAAGGGATTAGGCCCATCGGGCCACCGAGTGCCGAAGCAAGACTGCCGGCATCGCCTGAATAGAAACCGAAATCATTTTCGATCTGGAGCGTGATCTCACGTGATGCACTTGCCGGAGTGGCTTCCGGCGCGGAAATAAGCGGTACGATTCGCGTTTTTGGTATCCAGAATTTGTTTCCGTTTCTTTCCACAAAGCTGCGGATTAGCGTGACTATATCGCCCACCGCCGCATCATCGGTAATAATAAACAGATTATAATTTTCAGAAGCCTCTATATCGACATTGTAAAGCCTTTTGTAGCGCCTGACTTCACTCGCTCGCCTCGCCGCGAGCGATGCCTTCGCCTCGTCAAAGTCCGCATAGGTTTCATTTAATCGCCCACCATCGGACATGATTCTCGTAGCCGCCGTATCAGGTGAGCAACTTAAGAAGACGTGAATTGCATCCTTCACAAAGTGCCAAGCCATACGCGAGTCGATAATGAAGTCGCCATCGTCATTCATCTTCTCGATGCGCCGATCGACGGCAAAGTCGATCTCCGAATTGTCTTCGGCGGCCAGATTGGTCTGTAGCGCGTTCAAATTCGAGATGTGGCCAATTTCGCGAAATAGCGTGCCTGTGCTGACAAACGGGACGCCGTAGAATTCCGATAGCTGCCTGCCAATCGTCGATTTTCCTGAACCGAGGCTGCCGTTGAGCGTGATTCGCATGGTTTCCGCTAGCCAATATTTTCTGGCGCACAGCCGCGCTGTCGCCCCTTGTGATCGGCACGCTATATCAGGGCAGGTTGAGCCGGTACACCTCGCTTTGCGGCGCCGCCCTTTTATCGGTGGAATAGTTCGCGAATGGTCCTGACGCGCGCATTTCCGCCTTCGCGCGAACGCTGGCAGGTCAGAACCTCTCGCCCACCAGCTCTTCGCTTTTGGCCCACAGCGCCTTGGCGTGTTCGGAATCGAGTGCATAGGCGCGCACGCCGCCACGGGCCTGCGGATTCTCCTGCAACTCGGCGACGTGGCAGTCCTCGCAATATTTGCCGCCGACCGCATCTGCGGAAGCTACGAACCCGCTCCACACCGTCGTCGCCGCGCCCTGCGGGATGGTCTTCCACTGGAACGCGGGCGCACCGGCGGCCTTGTTGCCTTCGGTGACGGCTTTCATCATCTGGTCGCGAAGCTCCTGCGTCATGTGGCGCCCAAGCTCCGTCATGATGCCGCCGGGATGCACCGCCGTGGCGCGGATGCCTTCGGCCTTGTGCCGCCGGTCGAATTCCACCGCGAACAGAACATTCGACGTCTTGGACGCACCATAGGCGCCGAACTCGGTATAAGGCGTGTGCTCGAAATTCGGGTCGCTGAGATTGACATCCGCGAACCGATGCCCCGCCGACGACAGGTTCACCAGCCGCGAGCCCTTCTTCATCAGTGATGCGATCCGGTTCACCAGCACGAAATGGCCCAGATGATTGGTGCCGAATTGCGTCTCGAAGCCATCGGCGGTCTTGCCTTTCGGGCAGGCCATGACGCCGGCGTTGCAGATCACCACGTCGAACGGCTTGCCCGCCTTCACCAGCGCATCGGCGCAGGCGCGCACGCTCTTGAGCGAGGCGAGATCGAGTTCGATCAATTCCAGACTGCCGCCGTTCTTCGCATCCTTGCGCACAACCTCCGTGGCGTGCTTCGCCTTGTCCAGATCGCGCGCTGCGCCCACCACGGTCGCGCCATGCGCCGCCAGCGTTCGCGCCGTCTCCACGCCGAGGCCCGCCGATGCGCCGGTGACCAGCACGCGCTTGCCGCTGAGGTTGACGCCGTCCAGCACCTCGTCGGTGGTGGATTGTTCACCGAATGTCTTGGCCATGAAACTCTCCGTCAGATGAGATGGACGCGATAGACTTTGGAAGCCGTGCCGCTGAACAGCGCGGTCTTCTCGTCCGCCGAATAGTTCTTCGCGAGGCGCTTGAAGGCGTTCCACAGCGTCACATAGGTCGAGCCGAAGCGGTCCACCGGGAAATTGCTCTCGAACATGCCGCGATGGACGCCGAACGCCTCGATGCAGGTTTCGATATAGGGCTTCCACTCTTTCGCAAGCTGCTCGGAAGAAGGCTGCGGCTCATGCCAGCTTTTGCGCCATCCGGCGAAGGGCATCGGCAGCCCGCCCAGCTTCACATGCACGTTCTCGCATTTGGCAAGTTCGCGAATATTCTTCTTCCATGTGTCGAAGCGTTCGTCGCGCTTGCCAGCATAACGGCCAACGCCCAGCGGCGTGCCGACATGATCGAGGATGACCGTCGTCTCCGGAAAGGCGCGCGCCAGATCGATCAGATCGGGAAGCTGCGGCTCCAGCAGCCACGCATCGAACGACAAGCCAAGCTTTCCCAGCACCGCGAAGCCTTCGCGGAATGTCTTGTCCAGATACATGCCCGCCGCGGTGCGTCCGTGCAGCGGCCCCAGCACCATCGGATCGTCGTCATAGGAAGCGCTGTGGCGGATGCCGCGGAAGCGCCCATGCCCTGCCGCGATATGCGAGCGCAGCGCATCCTCCACCACCGCGCCCAGCCGCAGATCGACATGGCCCACGATGCCGGCACAGGCGCGCACATCGCCATAGATGCCGCTGGCCGTCATTGCCGCGATGCCGTTAACGAATTCCGTCTCGCCCACGCAGCGCAGAAGCTCCGGCCCGTCGGCGCGATACATGGCGCCGCATTCCATGTAGATGGTGCCTTTGACGTTGTGGCCGCTTTTCAGATCGGCCAGCAATTCGTCCAGCAGATAGCGCGGCACCTCGCGGATGATATCCATGAAGCCGTGTTCCAGCGGCGGCAGGTTCTTCAGCACCTCCGTCGGCCGGTCCCACAGATGATGATGCGGATCGACGATCGGCAGATCGGGTTCGAGGATTTGTTCGGTGCTCATGCCATCCCTCCACTGTCATCCCCGGCGAGCATCGCACGTGTGCGATGTGAGGGAAGGGGACCCAGGTGTTTGAGCGGGATGATATGCACCCGCTCTGTGCTCATTCTGAAAGACCGACCGGGCGTTGCGACCTGGGTTCCCTTCCCCTCGCTTCGCTCGGCCGGGAATGACAAGCGGAGTTTTACGGCGTCAGGATCACGCGGCCTGTGACTTTGCCGGCCACCAGATCCTCCAGCGACTTGTTCGCGTCCGACAGCGGGCGCTTGGTGTAGGGGATGGGATCGACCTTGCCCGCGCGCACCAGTTCCATCATTTCCTTCGTTTCGTCCAGCGAGCCCACCATGGAGCCGCCGATGGAGATCGTGCGGAAGGGGAACATGGGCAGCGGCATGGACATCGCGCCGCCGAACAGGCCCACGATGATCACCTTGCCGCCGCGGCGCACCGCCTGCGATGCAAACGCAAACGTCTTTTCCGAGCCCACGAAGTCCACCACCGCATAAGCGCCGCCGCCCGTATCGGCGACGAGCTTCTTCGCGGACTCCGGGTCCTTCGTGTTGTAAACCGCGCTGGCCCCGGCTTTCTTCGCGGCGTCCAGCTTGCCGTCGTCGATATCGGCGGCGAGGGGGCCTTTGCCGAACATCGCCTTGGCGAACTGCACACCCATCATGCCGACGCCGCCCACGCCCAGCACCAGAACCTGATCCTTCGGGCCAAGCGCGCCGACCTTCTTCATCGCCGCATAGGCGGTGACGCCCGAGCACATATAGGCCGCGCCCAGCGCCGGATCGGTCTTGCCGTAGTCGATCAAATATTTCGGATGCGGCACCATCACATGCGTGGCGTAGCCGCCGGGGCATCCGTTTGAGCAGCCGAGCTGGCGCGGCCCGCCGACGCAGATGTTCTCCTCGCCGCGCAGGCAGGACGGGCACTTGCCGCAGCCGATCCACGGAAACGCCGCATAGCGCGCGCCGACCTTGATGTCTTTCACATCGGGACCGACGGCCACCACTTCGCCTTCGATCTCGTGGCCCAGCGTGTGCGGCAGTTTCACATTCGCCATCGGCAGCTTGTTGCCGCCGCCCAGGTCGAAATAGCCGTCATGGATATGGACGTCCGAATGGCAGACGCCGGCGTTATGAACCTTGAGGAGAACTTCGGTGCCGGTCGGCGTCGGGGTCGGCGTTTCCAGTTCCTGAAGCGGCTTGCCGAATTCCGTGATCACCTGACTGCGCATGAGCGTCTCCCTTGGGTTTTTATGATCTTTTGTCAGTCTTGCATGGGGCTTTGCCCATCTCAACTGCGGTGCGATTCAAAATGTTCACTTCCAGGCCGGGCCGCGGAAGCTAGGGTTCGCCACCCGCAATCGGGTGGAAACGGAAGGGGTTGAATATGAGCAAATGGATCATCGCCGTTGTCGCAGCGGCAAGTCTCGCGCCATGCGCCGCGCAGGCCAGCAACGCTTTCGACGGCACCTGGAAGATCGACGTAAATACCGCCGCCCTGTCGAAGAAGCCTATCGTGCTTTTGCTCCAGAACGGCATGTATGACTGCAAGACTTGCACGCCGCTTATTCATGTTGCCGCCGATGGCGCAGATCACCCTGTCAGCGGTAGTCCCTATCTGGATACGGTCGCGATCAAGGTCGTCAACGACCACACCATGCAGGAAATCGACAAGAAGGGCGGCAAGGTCGTCACCACCTCCACAACCGCGGTATCGCCGGACGGCAAGATGGCGACCTATACCTTCAGCGACAGCAGCAATACGAACGGTCCCCCGGTAACGGGCAAGGGCATATCCATCCGCGTGGCTGCGGCGCCTGCGGGTGCGAACGCCATCTCCGGCTCATGGCGGGAGACGAAGTTCGAGAACCTGTCCGATAGTGGCGCCATCATCACTTACAAGATCGCTGGTGACAAGCAGACCATGACGCAGCCCACGGGCCAGACCTATACCGCGCCGCTGGATGGAAGCAGCGTGGCCTATTCCGGCGCTCCGGGCATCACGACGGTCGAGGTCAAGAAGCTCAGCGCGCATACAATCCGGGAGACGGACTTCCGGAACGGCAAAGCGGTCGATTCATCCACGTCGACAGTCGCTGCGGACGGCAAGAGCATGAAGATCACGACTCACGATCTGCTCGCGGGCCGCACGACGACCGTTACCGCGACGAAGCAGTCATAACGTGGCTTCCTGCGCGCGCTCGCGATGGGTGCGCGCAAGTGCCGCGAAATCTTTGACGGAGAGATTCTCCGCCCGCGCCGTGGGATCGAGTCCGGCGGCGCGGACGAGTGCTTCGGCCTCCGGCGTCAGCGATTTCAGGCTTTGGCGCAGCATCTTGCGCCGATGCCCGAACGCCGCCGCCGTCACCGCTTCCAGATCGGCAAGCCGCGCCGACGCCACCGGCGCGGCCAGCGGCTCGATGTGCAGGATGGACGAGGTGACCTTCGGCGGCGGCGTGAAGGCACGCGGTGAAACGTCGAACAATATCTTCGGTTTCGCGCGCCATTGTGACAGCACCGACAGGCGTCCGTAAGATTTCGTATCCGGTTTCGCGACAACGCGCTCGGCCACCTCGCGCTGGAACATCAACGTCAGCGATTGCCAGAACGGCGGCCATGCCTCGACGGTCAGCCATTTCACCAGCAACGCCGAGCCGATGTTATAGGGCAGGTTGGCGGCGATACGCACCGGCGTCGCGATGCCATGCTCGGCAAACAACTTCGTCTCATCCAGTGCCAGCGCGTCGGCGGGCACGATCTGCAAGCGGTTCGGATAAGCGCGCGCGATATCTTCCAGCGCGGGCAGGCAACGATCGTCTCGTTCCACCGATATGACCTTCGCCGCGCCTTCCATCAGCAGCGCGCGCGTCAGTCCGCCGGGGCCGGGACCGACCTCGTAGATCGTCGCGCCTTCGGGCGATGCCGCGCGCGCGATCTTGCGGGTGAGGTTGAGATCGAGAAGAAAGTTCTGGCCCAGCGATTTCTTCGCCGCCAGATCGTAGCGCGCGATCACATCGCGCAGCGGCGGCAAGGGATCGTTACCGTCCAAATCGCGCATCCGCGATGTCGGCGGCCATCTTTATCGCCGCGATCATGCTGCGCGGATCGGCCTTGCCCTTGCCTGCGATATCGAGCGCCGTGCCGTGATCGGGCGAGGTGCGCACGATGGGCAGGTCCAGCGTCACGTTCACGCCGTCCCAGAACGCCAATGTCTTGAGCGGGATCAACGCCTGATCGTGATACATGCACAGCGCCGCGTCATAGCGCGCGCGTGCTTCTTCGTGGAACATGGTGTCGGCCGGCAGGGGACCGATCACGGTGCCTTCCGCGCGCAAGGCTTCGCAAGCGGGGCGGATGATGTCGCGTTCCTCGCGGCCGATCTCGCCGTCTTCGCCCGCATGCGGATTGAGCCCGCTCACGGCGAGCCGCGGCCTCGCGATGCCGAAATCGTCCTTCAACGCGCGCAGGATAATCTCGCCGGTCTCCACGATGGCCACTTCGCTGATGCGCCCGGGCACATCCTTGAGCGCGATATGAATCGTCAGCGGCACCACGCGCAGCCCGCCGCCCGCCAGCATCATCACCGCGCGCGGCGCCTCGGTGATCTTCTGCAGATATTCGGTATGCCCCGGAAATTCGAACCCGCCCTGCATCAGCGACGCCTTGTGGATCGGCGCGGTCACGACGGCGCTTGCCGCGCCTTGCATCGCCATGGCGACAGCCGTGTCGATGGCGTCCACCACGGCGTGGGTGTTCGCCGGATCGGCATGGCCCACGCGCAGCGGCGCGCCAAGCGGATGGCTTTCGATCAACGCATCTTTCGCCACATCGCCCTGCGCCCGGAGCACGCTCGCATCGCCGACAAGCTTCAGCGCGCGCCGGCCGATGCGCCCGCCCAGCACGCGCCACGCGGCAACGGCGACCTCCGGCCCAATACCGGCCGGCTCGCCCATGCTGATGAGGATGGGGGCGTCAGGCGCGGGCGCTAGCTCACTCCGAGGCATCGGAAGATTTGCGCGGGCCCAACGGTTGGCCCGGCTTCTCGATGTTCGCGTCGCGGCGCAGATCGCGCAGATATTGCCGCGACAGCACGGCCATGCGCTGCTCGAACAATTGCTGCTCGATCTCGTCCTTCGTCGGCAGTTTGAACACTTCCTGCCTCGGCGGCGGGCCCTTGTCGCAGCGCACGATCAATTCGATGCCGGCGGACGACTGGAAGGGCATGGTCGTTTCGCCCGGCCCGGTCTGCGCCAGGGCTTCGCGGATCTGCGGGCTGAGATCGGCCAGCCGCATCGTGCCCAGGCTCATGAACACGGCGCCCTTCATTCCCTTGATTGCTTCGTCCAGGCGATTGCAGGACTGGATGTGGGTGCGCAGTTCGTTGGCGAACGCGATCACCTTGTCGCGAAGGTCCTGCGGCGGCTTCGGGCCGATCGGCAGCAGGATGCGGTCCAGCGGCAGCGCGTCGGGATGTGCGTTCACCGGCGGATCAGGCTGCTTGGCGATATCGGTGCCTTCACCTTCCTGCCGCGCGCGCAGCAGAAGGATGTAATAGCCGCCGCTGGAGCGGATCGGCTCGCTCAGCGCGCCCGGGCGCATATTGCTCAACGCCTGGTCAAGCTCCTTGGGGAGTTGCCCCTGAACCACCACGCCCATATCGCCGCCGGATGCCGCGGTCGGGTTCTGGCTGAACTGGCGCGCAAGCTCGCCGAACGAAGCGCCGCTGCGAAGCTGCTCCTCCAGATCCTGCATGCTCTTGAGAACTTTGGGATCGTCCTCCGGATTGTCGACCGCCTGGAAAATTTCCGCGACGAGGAAGTGCGGCTTGTTGCGGCCTTCGGCGAGCCGCTGAAGCTGGTCTTTCACCTCTTCGTCGGAGATATCGATGCGGTCGCCATATTGCTGCTGCACCGTTTTCGACCACGCGATCTGCGATGCGATCTGCGAGCGCATCGTGGCAAGCTGCACATGCGAGCGCGCCAGCATCCCGGTGAGCTGCTCAAGGGTGAGATGGTTGTCCTTGAGGATGTTGTCGATCGCCTTGTCCACATCGGCGGCGGAGACGGTGATGTTGTTCTTCTGCGCTTCCAGAAGCTCGATGCGTTCGGTTTCGAGCTGGCGCAGCACCTGCTCGCGGATGCCCTTCAGCCCTTCCGCGGTCGGGTGCGCATTGGAGGTGGCGAGATAGAGCGCTACGCGCTGGCGCAGGTCGTAATCGGTGATGACGGTATCGTTGACGATCGAGGCAACGCTGTCGCCCTTCAGTTGGGCTTCCTCCCGGGTCTCGCCGGTGTTGAGCGGCTCGGTGCCCGGCGGGGTCGCCGCGGCATGGGTTGCCTTGGGCACCGGAGCGTTTTTGGCAAAAGCAGGCGCCGCGTTCAGCGCAAGCGCACAGATACCGATTAAGGCAAACGTAAAACTGCGAGTCATGTAAGGACCGGTCTCAAGTCGTCTAGCGGTTTCGGGTCGCCATCCGCGTCCCGTCCACCGCGGGCGCCCGGCTGTCCTGAGAATAGGCGATTTGAGCGCAAGGTCAAAGGCTTGTGGATGAGAACAGATGGCGCGGGAAAAGCTCGCTAACGCCCTGCGCATCCGTCTCGTCCTCGGTGTTCAGCTTGATGCGGAACAGGATGGAGGTGGAGGGCGGGATGTCGCGGTCGCGCGTGTATTGCCGCCGGTAGGACAGGGAAACCTTGAGGCACTCGTCGTCGTAGCCGATGCCGAATTCATCATCCAGCATCTGGCTGTTGGCCAGATCGCGCCGCGCCGCCGCAAATCCGACCCAATTGCCGAACAGGCCGATGGTGGCCTGGCCGTTAACCTCCTCGCGCGGTTCGTCGCTGGAAATGACGTCCTGCTGCGGCAGCCGCACATAGCTTAGCTCGATGGAAGACCGTCCGTAGCTGCCGTCCAGATAGACCTGGTTGCGCCGGATCGTCCCGTTCGACTGGTCGATGTCGACGCGATGGGTGAGGCTCAGATAGGGCGGGAATTTGATCGTGAAGCGCCCCACGATATCGGACGCCTTGTCGGCAAACCCGGTTTCTTCCGCGAAAACGGGGTCCGGTTTCAGGCGCAGCACCTCGCCGAGCTGGATTTCCACGCTGCCCTTCGGGAACAGCGCTTCGGTCCGGAAGCCGACATTCGCGCGCGGCCCGCTCTCGACGATGTCGGAGCCGGGAATGCGGTCGAAGCTGAACACGTCGTTCTCGCCCAGTTCGATATTGAAGCTGCTCTCGTTCGGAATGCCTTTGGGATTGCCGCCATAGGGCGCGGCGATCGCCTGAATGATCGGCTCCACGATGAAGGCCGTCTTCCCCGCGCCGCCGCCGGTGACGAACGGCCAGCGCCAGTCGATGCCGATATAGGGAACCCCGCGCGTGATATAGTGCTCTTGCGTCGGGATATCGGGGAAATTGATCGGATCGTTGTTCGTCGTGCGATAAAGATCGCCGCGCGCGTCGGCGCGGATGGTGATGAGCTGGCCGTTGCCCGTGACGAAGGGAAGCTGCCAGCGCATCTCTGCGGTCAGGCGCTGATCGTCCGGCCCGGAATTGCGTTCCAGCGAAACCGAACTCAGGTCGAAGCGGAAATCGCCGCCGAAGACCGGGCGTTCCGGAATGTAGGTGTATTCGATGAGCGGCAGCACCAGCGGAATCTGCGCCGTTTTGATGTAGAGCGGCGAGATGTCGCTCGTCGCGCAGGTCGGCGGCTTTGTCGTCGCCAGCACCGGGCAGGCGCCCACGAGGCTTTGGAAGAAATAGCCGGTGATCGCGAAGCGGCTGCGGCCGCGGA
>JAFECN010000328.1 GCA_018242145.1 Pseudomonadota bacterium | reverse complement strand
GGAAATAGCTGCCGTGATTGGCGGGCGCGATGCCGATGCGCTTCAACTCGTCGGCGATCCATTGCGCGGCGGCCTCGCCCGCCACGGTGCCGGGCCCGCGGCCCTGGAACGCATCGTCGGAGATCGCCTTGTCGCGCGACGACAGATCGGCGGCGGTGATGTCCGGCGTGGTTTTCGGATGACCGGGATATTGCGCCGCGATGGCGGGCGCCGCGACCGCAATGACCGCGGCGGCAAGCAGCAGATTTCGGGTAAACCGCATTCTGGAAAGACTCCCCTTATTTTGTGGGGAGCATCCTAGGGAGCAAACCGGTCTGTGCAACCCGATGTGCGATACCCTATGGTCGCAAATTGTCGCTTTCACGAGGCCGAGACATGCTGAAATTCATCCGTTCGCGGGGCGCGATCGACGCGGGGCTTCCGTTTTCCGATGCCGTGCGCGTGGGCGACGTTGTCTATCTCAGTGGCGCGCTGGGCAATGTGCCCGGCAGGATGGAACTGGTGCCCGGCGGCATCGCAGCGGAGACGCGGCAGATGTTCGAGAACATCGCCCGCACGCTGGAGCAGAACGGCCTCTCCTTCGACGACGTGTTCAAATGCCAGGTCTTCCTCGCCGACATGCAGGAGTGGCCGGCGTTCAACAAAATCTATGTCGAATATTTCAAACCGGATCGCCTGCCCGCGCGTTCGGCCATGGGCGTGAATGGTTTGGCGCTCGGCGCGCGTGTTGAAATGGAGATTGTGGCCTACGCGGGCGGCAAATAGCGGAATAAAGTTCCCGCGCACGGCACCAAAGAGCGCCTCTCGCGTTTTGTCCCGAGATTTGTTCGGGAGACGATTCGTGAAACGCTCGATATTGCTGGCCGGATTTGCCGCTACCGCTCTTTCGCTTTCGCCCGCCGCCATGGCGCAGGGCACGGCAACCACGACAACGGAAAAGCCGCTTACAACCGCAAACCCGAAGAACACCAACAACACACAATGCGCGCAGCCGGGCGAAACGCATACACGATCCGCGAACTGCCCGAAGCCGGCCACTACGGCGCCCACACCAACAAAGACGTTGCCAAAATCGAAGTCCGACAAGAAGACGGCAACGCCCGCCAACGCGACAGAGCCCATGACACCTCCGCCGACAACCAATCCCGCTCAGGCTTGCACGAAATCAAATAGCCCGTCGGTGACGGCCCCCACGCCAAGCGCACCGCAATGCGATACCAACAGTGGTGCACATGAAGGTGGACCGTTCGGGCACTGAACTCGCTATGGAAATGAACTGATCGCCGTACAGCGACTTGATCTTCTAGAGAAACTCCTCTGAAGCATCGATCAAGCGCTTCACGATCTCTCCACCGTCTTCTATGGCTGCGGCTCTATCTACGCCCCATTTTATTGCTGTCAAAAGCTTTCCAGTCATCATACCCAGCTTCTTAAGAGTGCCAGGGGACTTCTTCTCAATTTCCTGAACCTCCGAGCGATGCAGCCATGACTTACCTAGTAAATGTGCAATAGCGTCTTCCACGCCAGCAACCCCGAAAATATTGAGGTGCTCAAGGGCGAAAATAATGCGGGCAACACTTGCGCGAATGTGCTTAGCGACCTCGTCCGGAATTTTCGTGTCATCGAGAGAGGCGACAATTTCTCGCGCAAGGGTAAGAATTTCGTCTGCGTCATGCTTCGCTATTTCAGCGTGCTCGACTTCCAGACGAAGGGAGTTGTGTATGTACCCCAATTTTACGATTGAATCTTCCTTAAGTTGGTTCTCCTTGATCTGCTTCCATTGGGTAATGAGTGCCCTTGACTGGCCGATTGCAGATATCGAATTGACATGAGAGAGAAAGTCTTTTTTGTCATCCTCTTCAATCGTGCTTTACTCGATGTCTTCACGCACATCTCTTATGAGGCGCCAAAACTGATCAAGTGCCTCAAACCATTCGGGACTGTAGGCAGCATTGCCGACATATCGCTCCCAGATGACGGTCAAGTTCTCAGTGTCTTCTTTCGCGTGAGAACGAAATTCCACGAGAAAGTTCCGCAAGACCTTCGCACTAGTCTGCTTCTGCATGCGCCCTCACAGCGGTATGTTGTCGTGCTTCTTCCAGATTTGCGGGACCTGTTTGTTCTTGAGCATCCTGAGGGCCCGCGCCACGCGCCAGCGGGTGGAATGCGGGCGGATCACGTCGTCGATATAGCCGCGTGACGCCGCGATGAAGGGGTTGAGAAAGCGATCTTCGTATTCCTTCGTGCGCGCGGCGATCTTGTCCGGGTCGCCGATGTCCTGGCGGAAGATGATCTCCACGGCACCCTTCGCGCCCATCACCGCGATCTGCGCCGACGGCCACGCATAGTTCACATCCGCGCGCAGATGCTTGGACGCCATCACGTCGTACGCACCGCCATAGGCCTTGCGCGTGATGACGGTGATCTTGGGACACGTCGCTTCGGCATAGGCGAACAACAGCTTCGCGCCATGCTTGATGATGCCGGTGTGTTCCTGCGCCGTGCCTGGCAAAAAGCCCGGCACGTCCACGAAGGTGACGATCGGGATGTTGAAGCAATCGCAGAAGCGCACGAAGCGCGCGGCCTTGCGCGAGGCGTCGTTGTCGAGCACGCCCGCCAGCACCATCGGCTGGTTGGCGACGAAGCCTACCGTCTTGCCCTCGATGCGGCCGAAGCCGGTGATGATGTTGCGCGCGAAAGCCTCGCCGATCTCGAAGAAGTCCGCCTCGTCCACGACCTTCAGGATCAGTTCCTTCATGTCGTAGGGCTTGTTCGGGTTTTCCGGCACCAGCGTGTCGAGGCTCATCTCCTGCCGTTGCGGCTCGTCGTCGGTCGGCCATTGCGGCGTGTCCTGACGGTTGTTGAGCGGCAGGAAGTCGAACAGACGGCGCAGTTCCTCGATGGCGATGACATCATTGTCGAACGCGCCGTCGGCGACGGCGGATTTGGTGGTGTGGACTTTCGCGCCGCCAAGCTGCTCCGGCGTCACGTCTTCCTGCGTCACCGTCTTCACCACGTCCGGGCCGGTGATGAACATGTAGGAGGTGTCGCGCACCATGAAGATGAAATCGGTCATCGCGGGCGAATAGACGTCGCCGCCCGCGCACGGCCCCATGATGAGCGAAATCTGCGGCACCACGCCGGAGGCCAGCACGTTGCGCTTGAACACTTCGCCGTAACCGGCGAGCGACGCCACGCCTTCCTGGATGCGCGCGCCGCCCGCGTCCAGCAGGCCGATCACCGGCGCGCCGTTCTGCATCGCCATGTCCTGGATCTTGCAGAT
>JAFECN010000327.1 GCA_018242145.1 Pseudomonadota bacterium | reverse complement strand
GTTCACGGTCTATGGCGACAAGGGCTCGGGCGCGTTTTCGGCGGAGGCGGCGCTGGCCGAAGCGGGCGCGCCTTACGATTTCCACCTGATCTCGCTGGAGAAGAACGAGCAGAAGACGCCGGAATTCCTGGCCATCAATCCCAGCGGCAAGATGCCGGCGGTGAAACTGCCGGAAGGCCAGATCATCACCGAGTCGCTGGCGATATTGCTGACCATCGCCGACCACTTTCCGAATGCGCGCCTTCTGCCCAACCAGGCGAGCGTGGAGCGCGCCTATGCCTATCGCTGGCTGGCGTTCATGTCGGCGGAGATCTATCCGATGGTGGAGGTGAGCGATTATCCGGAGCGCTTCGCGCCGAAAGGCGGTGAGGCCGATGCACTACGCCGCAAAGCGCGGGAGCGCATTCGCGAGCGATTGCTGATCGTGGAGCGGCAGGTGGCGGGGCCGTGGTTTCTGCCGAGCGGATTTTCGATTCTGGATATCTACGCCGCGATGTTCTCGCGCTGGCGCGGTTCGCTTGGGAAAGACTGGGCGGCGGCGGGGCACATTCCGAAGCTGGACGCGCTGTCGAAGGAATTATCGCAGCGGCCCGCGCTGAAAGAAATCTGGAAGCGGCATTTCTGGAACGATTAGCAACAACGCTATTGTCATCCCGGGCGAGCGCAGCGAGACCCGGGACCCATTGAGCCGCTGCACGATGGGTCCCGGCTCTGCGCGATGCTGACGCATCGCTTGGCCGGGATGACAAGCGTGGGTTAAGCGTTCTCCAGCGCGATGCCTTTTTCGGCGAGGAACGGCGCCAGCTCGTCGGCTTCGTACATCTCTTTCAGGATATCGCAGCCGCCGACGAATTCGCCCTTCACATAAAGCTGCGGGATCGTCGGCCAGTTGGAGAATTCCTTGATGCCCTGGCGGATCTCCGGATCCTTCAGCACGTCGATGGCTTTGAACTTCACGCCGAGGTTGGACAGGATGCCGACCGCCGCCGCGCTGAACCCACACTGCGGAAACACAGGCGTGCCCTTCATGAACAGCAGCACCTCGTTGCCGGAAACTTCGCTCTGGATACGGTCGTGAACGGAATTGGACATATTTTTCTCCGCTAATTTGCGGCCTTTAGAAGGTCAAGGCAGAGATAGGTCCGCAAACTCTACCCGTCAAGCTAAGTCGATTTTTGACCGCGTTTTGAGGACGTTTTCCCAAAAACAGATCGGTACCAAAACATTTTCGTATTCCGAAACCAGCGAGCATTGCGTTCGGTAACCAATGCAGCCAACGGCTTCATATCCAGCCCATATCGATAGAGAAGCCCAATCATTTCGCGAAGATCGGATTCGCTTGGTCTTCTGCGAAGTTTGACATGCAGCCCATCAGGCGCGCCCTTCACGGTCGAAACGCATTTCAGATTTTCCAACCAGCCGAAAAAAGCGTTTTCGTCGCCCGGCGAATAGTAGGTTCGCTCTTGGATGATGATTTCCATTTTCGGCAATCAATCCTTCGCAGCGGTTTGCAACGACAGCGCGTGGAGTTCGCCGCCCATGCGGCCTTTCAGGGCGGCATAGACCATCTGATGCTGCTGCACACGGGTTTTGCCCTTGAAGGCGGACGAAGAAACCATGGCGGCCCAATGGTCATCGTCATCGGCCAGCGCGGTGATGGTGACATCCGCGTCCGGAAAGGCTTCGCGGATCAGTTTCTCGATGTCGGCGGCGGGCATACCCATGGACCAATCCTATCTCATTTGACAAGCAGCGAACAAACCGCCCTCCCCTTGAGGGAGGGCCGACAAAATTCAAGCGCAGCGCAGAATTTTTCGGGGAGGGGTCATGGCGCGGTGGCGGCGCTTCGCGCACCCCTCCCCGAAATTTGCGAAGTGCAAATTTCGACCCTCCCTCAAGGGGAGGGTGGTGATCAGTTCGTATGCGGCGCCGACATATATTTCGGGAACCAGCCTTCATGCGCCTTGCGCAGGGCGGCGATGGAGATCTCGCCTTCGCGTTCCACGCGCACCACTTTCTCCACGATCGTTTTGCCGATGAGGGCATGGATGATGCCGGCTTCGCGCAGTTCACTTTCGATCCTGTCGGCTTCCTTCGCCGGAACGGCCAGCACATAGCGCGCCTGATCTTCGCCGAAGAAGAACGGGATGGCTTCGACAGTCGTGCCAGCGACGCCGACATCGATGCCGATATTTCCGGCCATCGCCATTTCCGCGAGCGCGGATAGCAGGCCGCCGTCGGAGCAATCATGCACCGTGTCCACGCGGCCGCTCTCGATGAGCTTGCGGACGAATTCGCCGTGTTTGCGCTCGGCAGCGAGATCGACCGGCGGCGCGCCGCCCTCTTCGCGGGCTTCCACTTCACGCAGGTAAATCGACTGGCCGAGATGGCCGCGCATTTCACCGATGAGGAGCAACGCATCGCCTTCGCGCTTCAGCGCGATGGTGGCCATGCAGTGCACATCCTGCATCAGCCCGACGCCGCCGATGGCGGGCGTGGGCAGGATGCCTTCGCCGTTCGTCTCGTTGTAGAGCGAGCAGTTGCCGCCGATGACGGGATAATCCAGCGCGCGGCAGGCTTCGCCGATGCCGTCGATGCCGGCGACGATCTGGCCCATGATCTGCGGCTTCTGCGGATTGCCGAAGTTGAGATTGTCCGTCACCGCCAGCGGCCGCGCGCCGACGGCAGTGATGTTGCGATAGGATTCGGCCACCGCCTGCTTGGCGCCTTCGAACGGATCGGCCTGGCAATAGCGCGGCGTCACATCGGTGGAGATCGCGAGGCCCTTGTTGGTGCCGTGCACGCGCACCACCGCGGCATCGCCGCCGGGGCGCTGCACCGTGTCGGCCATGACGGTGTGATCGTATTGCTCCCACACCCAGCGGCGCGAGGCCATGTCGGGCGAGCCGATCACTGTGAGCAGCGAGTCCATCAGCTTCTTGGATTTGTCGAACGTAACCGGCGCGTGCTTCGGCGCGGGCGGGGTGAAGGGGCGTTCCAGCACCGGCGCTTCGTCGGACAGCGCGGTGATCGGCATGTCGGCGACGGTTTCGCCTTTGTGCTTGACGACAAGGCGCTTGGTGTCGGTGGTGATGCCGATGACGGCGAAGTCCAGTTCCCATTTCCTGAAGATGGCTTCGGCTTCCGCTTCGCGGCCGGGCTTGAGCACCGCGAGCATGCGCTCTTGGCTTTCCGACAGCATCATCTCATAGGCCGTCATGTTCGCTTCGCGCTGGGGCACTTTATCCAGATCAAGCTCGATGCCCGATCCGCCCCTGTCGCCCATTTCGGCGGAGGAAGATGTGAGGCCCGCAGCCCCCATGTCCTGAATGGCGATGATCGCGTCCGTCGCCATCAGTTCGAGGCAGGCTTCGAGCAACAGCTTCTCGGTGAAGGGATCGCCGACCTGCACCGTGGGGCGCTTCTCGTCCGACGCATCGTCGAATTCCGCGCTCGCCATCGTGGCGCCGTGGATGCCGTCGCGGCCCGTCTTGGAGCCGATATAGACGACGGGATTGCCCGCGCCTTTCGCGGCGGAAAGGAAAATGTTGTTCGCCTTGGCGAGGCCGACGCACATCGCGTTGACGAGGATGTTGCCGTTGTAGGAGCGGTGGAAATTCACTTCGCCGCCGACGGTGGGCACGCCCATGCAGTTGCCGTAACCGCCGATGCCATGCACCACGCCTTCGACCAGATGGCGCGTCTTGGGATGCGACGGATCGCCGAAGCGCAGCGCGTTCATCATCGCGATGGGGCGCGCGCCCATGGTGAAGACGTCACGCATGATGCCGCCGACGCCCGTCGCCGCGCCCTGATAAGGCTCGATGAAGGATGGGTGGTTGTGCGATTCCATCTTGAAGATGCAGGCATCGCCATCGCCGATGTCGATCACGCCCGCGTTCTCGCCGGGGCCTTGCAGCACCCACGGCGCCTTGGTCGGCAGCTTGCGCAGATGGAAGCGCGTGGATTTGTACGAGCAATGCTCGCTCCACATCACCGAGAAGATGCCAAGCTCCACCAGCGACGGCTCGCGATTCAGCAGGCGCTTGATATGCGCATATTCGCCTTCGGTAAGGCCGTGTTCTTTGACGAGTTCGGGGGTGATCTGGGTCATTGAGATTCTATCTTTTCAAAAGCGACTAAACCTTCGCCCTCTGCAAATCGTTGATGGCGGCATCTCACCAAAACGCCTTTCCCGAACTCAACTTCGTCGTCCTCACCACGACAATCCGTAATCCGGTAAACATCATCGTGAACAAGTTTAGCGTCCACAGGAGCCCAGACTGGAACGGCCTCTCGCGGCAGGAAAACAAAAATCGTTTCCGTATCCATCAGATTGATGCCGCTTACGCCAACGTCTCAATCAAGCTCTGGAACAGTGCTTTGCCGTCTTCGCCGCCGAGGAGCGGATCGACGACGCGCTCCGGATGCGGCATGAGGCCCAGCACATTGCGCTTTTCGTTCAGGATGCCGGCGATGTTGCGCGCGGAACCGTTGGGATTGTCGCCCTCGGCATAGCGGAATGCGACGCGGTTCTCGCCTTCGAGGCGGTTCAGCGTTTCGTCATCCGCGAAGTAATTGCCTTCGCCATGCGCCACCGGAACGGTGATCTGCTGACCCTTGGCATATTTGCGCGTGAAGGCGGACTGCGTTTCTTCCACCGTCAGCTTCACCGGGCGGCAGACGAATTTGAGATCGGCGTTGCGCATCAGCGCGCCGGGCAGCATGTGGGTTTCGGTCAGCACCTGAAAGCCGTTGCAGATGCCGATGACCGCGCCGCCTTTCTCCGCATGCGCCTTCACCGCCTTCATCACCGAAGACTGGCTCGCCATCGCGCCGCAGCGCAGATAATCGCCATAGGAGAACCCGCCCGGCAGCACGACCAGATCGACATCCGGCAGCGCGCTCTCCTGATGCCAGACCATATGCGGGTCTTTGCCGGTAAGCTGCTTCAGCGCCGTCTGCGCATCGCGGTCGCAGTTGGAAGCGGGGAAAACGATGACGGCGGATTTCACGAACGAACCTCCAAACCACAACTGTCATGGCCCGCGAATGCGGGCCACCCAGTTGGGTTCTGCACTGTGCCCATCTCTGCGCCTCTGCGGCTCTGCGTGGAAAAAATGGACTCACGCAGAGCCGCAGAGGTGCCGAGAAAAGAGCACATCGAAACTGCCGCCTCCGAGCGGGGTTCACCTGGGTGGCCCGCATTCGCGGGCCATGACAAGTGGGGGATCATGCCTTCAGCTCGATCTCGTATTTTTCGATCACGGTGTTGGCGAGGAGCTTCTCGCACATGTCTTTCAGCGACGCGCGGGCTTTGGCTTCATCGGTCTCTTTCAGCTCCAGATCGATGACCTTGCCCTGGCGCACTTCGCCGACGCCGCCGAAGCCGAGGCCGTGCAGCGCATTGCCGATAGCCTTGCCCTGCGGATCCAGAACACCGTTTTTGAGAGTCACAAACACTCGGGCCTTCATATTCGTGTCGGTCCTTTCGACCACCCTCCCCTTGAGGGAGGGTCGATAAAATTCGTAGCGCAGCGAAGAATTTTTCGGGGAGGCGCTTCGCGCACCCCGCCCCGGATCGCTTCGCTCTCCGACCCTCCCTCAAGGGGAGGGTGAAAAACCATAACCAATCGCGCACGGGACTTATGCGCGAGTCATTTCAGCGCACCGGCTAGCGCACCAGCACCGGGCCCTTGTTCTCGCCCTGCACGTTCTCCGGCATGATGCCGAGGCGGCGGGCGACTTCGCTGTAGGCCTCGACCACGCCGCCCAGATCGCGGCGGAAGCGGTCCTTGTCCATCTTCTCGTTGGACGCGACGTCCCACAGGCGGCAGGAATCCGGGCTGATCTCGTCGGCCAGCACGATGCGCATATAGTCATTCTCCCACAGCCGGCCAAACTCCACCTTGAAGTCCACCAGCTTGATGCCGACACCGAGGAAAAGGCCGGAGAGGAAATCGTTGATGCGGATCGTGAGGTTCACGATGTCGTCCAGATCCTGCGGGCTGGCCCAGCCGAAGGCGGTGATGTGTTCCTCGCTCACCAAGGGATCGTGCAGCGCATCGTTCTTGTAGCAATATTCGATGATCGAGCGCGGCAGAACCGTGCCTTCCTCGATGCCCAGCCGCTTGGACATGGACCCGGCGGCAACGTTGCGGACGATCACCTCCAGCGGGATGATCTCCACCTCCTTCACAAGCTGCTCGCGCATGTTCAGGCGCTTCACGAAATGCGTGGGCACGCCGATCTGCATGAGCTGCGTCATCAGATATTCGCTGATGCGGTTGTTCAGAACGCCCTTGCCGTCCAGCACCGCCTTCTTGGTGGCGTCGAACGCCGTCGTGTCGTCCTTGAAATAGGTGATGAGGGTGCCGGGCTCCGGGCCTTCGTAAAGGATCTTGGCCTTGCCCTCGTAGATCTGGCGGCGGCGTTTCATGGACATGGAATTTCCCGTCGGGCGGCCCAAAAGCGAAAAGGGGGCTTTCCAGCCCCCGCTAGGAAGCCAATTTAGCGGATGGCGGACCGTCGCGGCAACGCGGGCGCCCGGTTGCAGCGGCGCCTGTGTAGAGCCATTTCCGTGGATGGTCTATGGTGGATCGCGCCGCCGCGCATTGGCGGTTTTCGGGAACAGTTTCAAAGGGTTATGATATGGCCAACGGGTTCGAGGATCGCAAGAAGGCAGCGGAAGCCAAATGGGCGCATGACGAGGCGATGCGCTTCAAGGTGATGGCGCGGCGGAACAAGCTTTTGGGCCAGTGGGCGGCGGGCGAAATGGGCGTTTCCGGCGCCGAATCGGAGGCCTATGCCAAGGAAGTCGTGGCGGCCGATTTCGAGGAAGCGGGCGACGAGGACGTATTCCGCAAGATCCGCAAGGATTTCGATGCGAAGAAGGTTGCCGCGTCGGACCATGCGATCCGCAAGAAGATGGAAGAACTGCTCGCCGTGGCCGGCGATCAGGTGATGGCGGAGACGAAATAGAACTTTCCTCCCCCGTTTACGGGGGAGGTGTCGAGCATAGCGAGACAGAGGGGGTCTTCGGCACGGCCCCCTCCTCCGCTTCGCGGTGTCCTCCCCCGTAAACGGGGGAGGAAAAGTTCGTTATTCGCCTCTCAGTTTCGCCAAGGCTTCCGGAAAGCGCCGGGAGAGTGGTGCTTCCAGCGCCCCCAATTCCACCGTGTAATCGCCGGAGCCTTCGGGCTTGAGCGCGGTCATGGCGCTGGCATTCACCAGCCATGACCGGTGCGTGCGCAGGAAGCCGCGCGGGCCGAGTTCGTTTTCCAGCGCCGACAGCGGCGAGCGCATCAGCAGTTTGCGGCCGTCGCGCAGCACGAATTCCACATAATTCCCGGCCGAAGCGATGGCGAGCACTTCGTCCAGCCGTACGCGGTTGAGCCTGGCGCCGTCGCGGATGTCGAAGGTGAGCGTCTGGCCCGGCGCGTCGATCAGTTGTTGCTGGCGGAGCAGATGCTCGATCAGCGCGAAACCGGCGATGAAGAGCGCATAGCCCAGAACGTCCTTGCGAAATTCGTAGAAGAAGTTCGGCCAGAAACTACCGAAATCGTAATGGTCGCCCGCGAGCCAGTAAATCAGCGTGCGCACCAGATTGAAGCCCCAGACATGGAGAAGGGAGAACAGGAACGCGGCCGGGATGTGCACCAGCAATTTCCAGCGTGGGCGAACGAAAGGCGGCGCCAGCCGGTAGCCGATCCAGGGAATCCAGAAGAAGGCCATGAGCGCGATCCAGCTCGACCCTTCCCAGACGATCGGCCCGGCCAGATCTGTGTGGGTTTTCGTATCGCTGATCACATTGATCGTGTTGATGACGGCCACCAGCGCCGCCGCCGTGGCGAAGGAATAGAAAAACGTCCGCCGCAGCGTTCCGCTCGTCCCAACCCGGTCGCCGCTGATCCCAAGCCATTGCCAGAAATCACTTATCCAGTGCGATCCGCCCCCGGCCTCTTTCGGGCGGGCAACGGGCAACACAGATTGGGGATCAACGCCGGACATGGCCGGAATATAGGCTGGCCGGCATGCGATGAGGGAGAGGCCGATGCGCACGGGCGATGTGGTGAAAGCGGTGGTTGTGGCGGGGGCGCTGATCCTTGCCGGGACCGTGGCGAAGGCCGGAACCGGCTGGCGCTATTACGGCGGTGACGAAGGCGGGCAGCGTTACTCTTCTGCCACACAGATCACACCCGCCAATGTCACACAGCTCACGCAGGCCTGGAGCTTCTCCACCGGCGACATGAAGACCAAGGGCAGCGCCATGCGCCGCGCCTCGTTCGAGAACACGCCGATCCTGGCGGATGGCAAGCTTTATGTCTGCTCGCCCTTCAACGAAGTGAGCGCGCTCGATCCGGGCACCGGCAAACAGCTCTGGCGCTTCGATCCGAAGCTGAACATCGACATGCGCTATCCCAACGATTTCGTCTGCCGCGGCGTGGCTTACGCCGTGATACCGGGTGCGAACGGGCTGTGCGCCACGCGCATCTATATGAACACCGCGGATCGCCGTTTGATCGCGCTGGATGCGAAAAACGGAAAGCCCTGCCCCGGGTTTGGAAACAACGGCACCGTCATCATCCCGCCTGGGCAGCAGATCGAGGGCAAGCATTTCGGCCGCATCCACACGACATCCGCGCCGGTGGTGACGCATGGCGTGGTGATCGTGGGCTCGTCCATCGACGATAATCAGAAGGTCGATGAGTTGCGCGGCACGGTGCATGCGTTCGACGCGGTGACGGGCGCGGCGAAATGGGCCTTCGATCCGCTGGCGCATGAGCCCAAGGGCTTTCGCGGCGGCGCGGCGAATGTGTGGGCGCCGATGAGCGTGGACGAGAAGCAGGGGCTGGTGATCCTGCCGGTTTCCAGCGCGAGCACGGATTTCTGGGGCGGCTTGCGCGTGGGCAGCGGCAAATATGCCAACAGCATCGTGGCGCTGCATGTGAACGACGGCAGCGTGGCGTGGTCGTTCCAGACGACGCATCACGACGTGTGGGACTACGACATTCCCGCGCAACCGACGCTGGGCATGGTGACCTACAAGGGCCAGACCGTGCCGGCGGTGTTGCAGCCGACCAAGCAAGGCTTGCTGTTCACGATCAATCGCACGAACGGGCAGCCGCTGATTCCGGTGGTGGAGCGCAAGGTGCCGCAAGGCGGCGCGCCGGGCGAAAAACTGTCGCCGACGCAGCCCATTCCTGTGGCGCCCGCGCCGCTGGCCGCCAATCACATCACGCCGGACGATGCGTTCGGATTGACGTTTTGGGATCGCGGCAAATGCCGCGATGCGATCGCCGCCGCGCGGCATGACGGGCTTTACACGCCGCCGAGTTTGCAAGGCACGATCATCTATCCCTTCACCGGCGGCGGCACGAATTGGGGCGGGCTCGCCTTCGACCAGAAGCACGACATCGTCTATGTGAACACGTCGAACCTCATGCATCTGGTGACGCTCATCAAGCGCAAGGACTTCGCCGCTGCGCGCGCGCGGTTCGCGGGAAAGGAAGTCTCGCCGAACGAGGGCGCGCCGTTCGGCATGATGCGCACGGTGGTGGCATCGCCCTGGCATCTGCCCTGCAACCCGCCGCCGTGGGGACAGCTTCATGCCGTCGATATGCACACGGGTAAGATTCTGTGGTCGGTGCCGCTGGGCACGACGGAAGACATGGTGCCGTTCAGCGAATATGTTCTCGGCAAGACCGGCACGCCCAATCTCGGCGGGCCGATGGTGACGGCGAGTGGGCTGGTGTTCATCGGCGCGGCGATGGACGATTATCTCCGCGCCTTCGATGCGAAGACCGGCAAGGAATTGTGGAAGGGCCGCTTGCCCGCGGGCGGACAGGCGACGCCGATGACCTATATGTGGAAGGGCAAGCAGTATGTGGTGATCGCCGCCGGCGGCCATTCCAAGCTCGACACAAAGCGCGGCGATCAGGTGATCGCGTATGCGCTAGGTGAGTAGTTGTTCAAAATCTCCACAAACGTCATGGCCGGGCTTGTCCCGGCCACCCATTTTCCAGAAGCGGTGCAGGAAACGCATTGGCCTCTGGAAAATGGATGGCCGCCACGGGGGCGGCCATGACGTTGTGGGTTAGAAGATTGGAGCGATAGCGATCACGTCTCGTCCCAATGACGGCCGTGGTGATGGCGGTGATGTTCCACCCAGCGGGTTTGCGTATCGTGGAAGTTGCCATGCGCGGTGAAATCGACATCGAAGTCGAGCTGGTTGGCGAGGAACATGTCGGTCAGCTTCATGCGCCAGAGGATGAGATGGCCGTTGCCTTGCGCGGTGACGACCGGCTTCACTTCATGGCCGCCGACCCACAGCGTGTTGGCGCTATCCACCGAGCCGGGAAGCCAGACGCTGAAGGTATAGGTGTGATCGCCGAACATCGAGGTGAGGATGTCCTTGCCCAGATGATCGTCTGAATCCTCCTCGTGATGACGGCGGGCGCTGTCGATGTGGAAGGTGCGGTGGAAGTTCATTTCCGTGCCCGCGAGGCCGAGCAGCTTCTTGCCCTTCACATGCAGGCGGATGGTCTCGTCCGACAGCGAAAGCTGGGACAGATCGTGGAAGGCGGTGCCGGTTGTCTGGATCGTTTTGCCGTTCGCGACGGAAATCTCGGTGTGCATCGGCATGTCGTCGTCGATATCGATGTCGGCCTTGTGCTTGGCGAGGCCCTCGCCCACGATTCCGTCCGCCGCCACGGCGACCTGATAGCCGCCGGAGCCATCGCGCCCGATGGCCACCTTCTGCGACAGGTCGAAACAGCCCGAAAGGCCGACGGTGCAAACGACCACGGCGCCCAAGGAAAACAGGCGCTTGGACGAAAATTTCGCAAGATTCATGGCTCACTCCCCAGCCGGGGCGCCGCCCCGCATCCCCCTTCACATAGGCGGCGATGGCGGCGAAACAAGCCTGGGGCGGGGGTTCAGGCCGCGCCGAAGACACGGCTGAAAACCGTGTCGACGTGCTTGAAGTGATAATCGTTGTCGAACATCGCTTCGAGCGATTTGGCCGGCACGGCCTTCGACACCACCGGATCGGCCTTCAGCAAGTCGAGCAGCGTGCCTTCGCCGGCCCAGGCGCGCATCGCGTTCGATTGCACCAGCTTGTACGCCGCCTCGCGCTCGATGCCCGCCTGCGTCAGCGCCAGCAATGCGCGCTGCGAATGGACGATGCCTTGCGTGAGATCCAGATTCTTCTGCATGCGGTCGGCGCGGATGAGCAGCTTGTCGATGACGCCCGCCATGCGCACCAGCGCGAAATCCAGCGTGATGGTCGCATCCGGCGCGATGAAACGCTCGACGGAGGAATGCGACATATCCCGCTCATGCCAGAGCGCGACGTTCTCAAAGGCCGGCGTCGCGTAAGACCGCACCACGCGCGCAAGACCGACCACGTTCTCGCTGAGGATCGGATTGCGCTTATGCGGCATGGCGGAGGAGCCTTTTTGCCCTTCCGCGAAGAACTCCTGCGCTTCCACCACTTCGGTGCGTTGCAGATGGCGCACTTCGGTGGCGAGCCGCTCCAGCGAACTGGCGACAACGGCCAGCGCTGCAAAATACGCGGCATGATGATCGCGCGGAATCACCTGCGTGGACACCGGCTCCACGCGCAAGCCCAGCTTCGCCGCGACATGGGCCTCGACGCGCGGATCGACATTGGCGAAGGTGCCCATCGCGCCGGAGATCATGGCCGTGGCCACTTCGGCGCGCGCCGCCTTCAGCCGCTCCTTGTTGCGGACGAACTCGGCATAGAAGCCCGCAAGCTTCAGCCCGAACGTGGTGGGCTCGCCGTGGATGCCGTGGCTGCGGCCGATGGTGGGCGTGTATTTGTGCTCCAGCGCGCGCGTCTTCAGCGCCGCGAGCAACAGATCGACATCGGCGATCAGGATGTCGGTCGCGCGGGTCAGTTGCACGGCGGTGGTGGTGTCCAGCACGTCCGATGACGTCATGCCCTGATGCACGAAGCGCGCGGAGGGGCCGATCAGCTCCGCCAGATGCTGCGTGAAGGCCAGCGTTTCGTGCCGCGTGACCTGCTCGATCTCCACGATGCGGTCGGGGCTGATTTTTGCCGCGTCGCCTTTCTTCCAGATCTCCGCCGCCGCTTCCTTCGGGATAACGCCCAACTCCGCCATCGCGTCGGCGGCATGCGCTTCGATCTCGAAATGGATGCGGTATTTGGTCTCGTCCGACCAGATCGCAACCATCTCGGGACGGGAGTAACGCGGGATCATTCAGAGGTCTCCAAGGCCGCCGAGGGCCAGATATTTGATCTCGACATAATCTTCGATGCCGTATTTGGAGCCTTCGCGGCCGATGCCGGATTCCTTCATGCCGCCGAACGGCGCCACCTCGGTGGAGATGATGCCTTCGTTGATGCCGAGGATGCCGTATTCCAAAGCTTCGGCGACGCGGAAGATGCGGCCGACATCGCGGGCGTAGAAATAGGCGGCAAGGCCGAATTCGGTGTCGTTGGAAATGCGAATGGCTTCGTCGTCGGTCTTGAAACGGAAGAGCGTGGCGACAGGGCCGAAGATTTCCGTCTTGGCGATATCCATCGCGGGCGTGACGTCCTTCACCAGCGTCGGCTCGAAGAACTGGCCTTTCACGCGCTTGCCGCCCATGGCGATTTTCGCGCCATGCGCCGTGGCGTCTTTCAGAAGTTTCTCGACCTTCTCCACCGCGTCTTCGGTGATGAGCGGGCCTTGCGTCACGCCGTCTTCGAAACCGTCGCCGACTTTCAGCTTGGCGATGCGCTGCGAAAGCTTTTCGGCGAAGGCGTCATAGACCTTGTCCTGCACCAGAATGCGGTTCGCGCAAACGCAGGTCTGGCCCATGTTGCGAAATTTGGACGCCATCGCGCCGTCTGCGGCGGCATCGAGATCGGCATCGTCGAACACGATGAAGGGTGCGTTGCCGCCCAGTTCCAGCGAAACCTTCTTCACCGTCGAGGCGCATTGCTTCATCAGCAGCTTGCCGATCTCGGTCGAGCCGGTGAAGGAGAACTTGGCGACTTTCGGGCTTTGCGTGAGTTCGAGGCCGACTTCGGACGATCTGCTCGTCGTCACCACATTGAACGCGCCTTTGGGAAGGCCCGCGCGATGCGCGAGTTCGGCGAGCGCCAAGGCCGACAACGGCGTTTCGCCGGCGGGCTTGATCACGAAGGTGCAACCGGCGGCGAGCGCGGGCGCGCATTTGCGCGTGATCATGGCGTTGGGGAAATTCCACGGCGTGATCGCGGCGACGACGCCGATGGGCTGTTTCAGGACGATAAGACGGCGGCCCGCGGCGTTGGTGGGGATCACATCGCCATAGATGCGCTTGCCCTCTTCGGCGAACCATTCGATGAACGCCGCGCCGTAAGCGACTTCGCCGCGCGTCTCCGCCAGCGGCTTGCCCTGCTCGGCGGTCATGATGGCGGCGAGGTCGTCCTGGTTCGCCATGATGAGTTCGAACCATTTGCGCATGATGGCGGCGCGTTCCTTGGCCGTCTTCTTCGCCCAGGCCGGGAAGGCGTCCTGCGCGGCTTCGATGGCGGCGCGCGCGTCCGCGCCCGTGAGATCGGCGACATCGGCGATGGTTTCGCCGGTCGAGGGATTGGTGACGGCGAAGGTCTTGGCGCCTTTGACCCATGCGCCGTTCACATAGGCATCGGATTTCAGAAGCGTTGTGTCTTTCAGCTTGAGCATGACGGACCTCGCGAAAAGCCTTTCGTCCCTTGGGGACGGGGCTGTTCTAGAGCATGGCCCCGCCCGATAGAAGCGCCGCGGAAAGCGGCATTTTGGGCCGAAAAACCGGGCCGAAACGACGCCAAAAGGATGAAGGGGCGGCTCTTTCGAACCGCCCCTTCGGGAGCCGTTCCCCATGCCAGTAGGGAACAGGCAAACCTTTCGCTCTCAGCCCGCCTGTTCCGGCGGGAAACTCATTCTTCCTCGGCGTCGTCCTTCTCGTCGCCATGGACCATGACTTCGCCGATCAGCCCGACGCTGCCGCGGATCGCCGCTTCGATCTTGTCGGCCACCTCGGGGTGTTCCTTCAGGAAGGTCTTCGCGGATTCGCGGCCCTGCCCGATGCGCTCGCCGTCATAGGAGAACCACGAACCGGATTTCTCCACGATGTTGGCCTTCACGCCGAGGTCCAGAAGCTCGCCCGTCTTGGAGATGCCCTGGCCGTACATGATATCGAACTCGACCTGCTTGAAGGGCGGCGACACCTTGTTCTTCACCACCTTCACGCGCGTCTGGTTGCCGACGACTTCGTCGCGGTCCTTGATCGCGCCGATGCGGCGGATGTCCAGACGGACGGACGCATAGAATTTGAGCGCGTTGCCGCCCGTCGTCGTTTCCGGATTGCCGAACATGATGCCGATCTTCATGCGGATCTGGTTGATGAAGAGAACGATCGTGTTGGACTTTGAAATGTGGCCCGTGAGCTTGCGCAACGCCTGGCTCATCAGGCGGGCCTGAAGGCCGGGAAGCTGGTCGCCCATTTCGCCTTCGAGTTCGGCCTTGGGCGTCAGCGCCGCGACCGAATCCACCACCACGATGTCGACGCCGCCGGAGCGCACCAGCGTGTCGGTGATCTCCAGCGCCTGCTCGCCCGTGTCGGGCTGCGAGATCAACATCTCGTCGATATCGACGCCGAGCTTCCGCGCATAAACGGGATCAAGCGCATGTTCGGCGTCCACATAGGCCGCGATGCCGCCCTTCTTCTGGATTTCCGCCACGACATGCAGCGCCAGCGTGGTCTTGCCGGAGGACTCAGGCCCGTAAACTTCGATGATGCGGCCGCGCGGCAAGCCGCCGATGCCGAGCGCGATATCGAGACCCAGCGAGCCGGTCGGCACGGTGTCGGTATCGACGGCCAGATCCTTCTGGCCCAGCTTCATCACGCTGCCCTTGCCGAAGGCGCGGTCGATCTGGCTCAGCGCGGCTTCGAGAGCCCGCTTGCGCTCGGAATTGTCGTCTTTGTCCTTGCCCACTACGCGCAAAACCGCTGCTTCCTTCGAGGCTGCCATGACCGTCTCTCCTTCTTTGCATGCCGCCCACCGGCGCGCAACGAAGGCGAATGTATCTACTTTGTTCTCATTGGCAAGCCGCTAGCCAAGGTGCTGATTCGGCAGAGAAATACCACTGCTTGTTCTTGGGGCGTTCGCCGAATCTATTCGGCGGCGATGGGAAGGCCGCCGGAGGCCGATTCCCGGCTCTGATTCCCCCGGCCGCGGGCTGCCAGACGGTGGCGGAACCAGTGGCTCTTGCGGGCCCAGATATAGATGCCGGTCAGCGACAGCATCGCCACCACAAGGCCGGTCAGGAAGATCAGGATGCGGCCCGGCAGGCCGAGAATGCGGCCGGTGTGCAGTTGATATTGCGCCTGGGCATAGACGTCGCCCGCGCTGCCCTGCCCCATGATATCGGCGGTGAGGAGCCGTCCGTTGCGGTCGTCGAAATAATAATAGGACGCGCCCAATCCGGTGCGCGCATCTTCGCCCGCGCGGGTGAAGCCGACGCCATAAGCGCTATAGGCCGCAAAGCGGAAGACATATTGCGGCGTGATGCGCCAATGGTGTTTGGCGCCTTCCTGCCGCGCGCGCGCGATCGCGTCATCGAAGGTGAGCTTCGCCGGTTTCGGGTTCGCGGTGAGCCGTTTCGCGCCGATCTCCTCCAGCGAGGGCTTGAGCGGGGAGAACAGCGAGACGACCGGACGGAACACCTGATCCGGCAGGTTCATCGCCACGCCGCTGGTGGCCACGATCAGAAGGATGCCCCAAAGCCAAAGCCCGCCCGCGCGGTGCAGGTCGAGATTCAGGCGGAAATTGCCCGCGCCGCGCTTGATCTTCCACGCCATCTTCCAGCGTTCGAAGAACGGGCCGGCGCGCGGCAAGGTGAGCGCGAAACCCACGAAGCAATCGACGGCCCAGATGCAGCCGATGATGCCCATCAACAACAGCCCCCAGGTGCCGGGAAGCTGCAGCGTGTAGTGGAAGAGATAGAGGAACGGCATCAGATGCGCGCGCGAGAAGCAGCAGGCGCCCCACAACCGCTTGCCCAGCACCTGTCCCGTCACCGGATCGGCGAAGACTTCATCGTAGGCGAGCGCCGCGCCGTTCTTGCCTTCCACGCGCAGAAGCGCCGCCTCGCCGGGTTTGTTGTCCAGCGGAATGAAATTGACCTGCGCCTTGGGCAGCGCACGCTCGATCCTTTCCGCCAGCACGTCCGGCGACAGCGGCGTCCCGGTCGTGTGCGTTTCGAAAAGCGCCGGGTTGAGCCAGGCGTCGATCTCTTCGTTGAAGACGATGGCGCTTCCCGTCAGCCCCGCCACCGCGAGAAAGAGCGCCAGGCTCAATCCCGCATAGCGGTGGACGCGGACGAGAACGGCGCGCATCACATCTTCCAGCTCAGGGTGAGCATGTAGTTTCGCGGCGCGCCGGGCTGGACATAGGTGTCGCTGTAGGAGCCCAGATAATAACGCTCGTCGAGCAGGTTTTTCACGTTGAACTGCAATTGCGCCGGGCCGAAATCGTAGCTCACAAGGCCGTTGACCAGCGTGTAGTCCGGCAGCTTGAAGCTGTTGGGCAGATCGCCCCACTGGCTGGAATAACGATAGATGCCGCCGCCGATGCCGAAGCCTTTGAGCGGGCCGTCCTGGAACTCATACTTCGTCCAGAAGCCGATGCTGGTGGGCGGCACATCGAGCGGATGATCGCCGATGGGGATGGCATTGTCCCGTGTCACCCGCGCGTTCACATAAGCGTAGGTGAGGATGGCGTCCCAGCCATCGGCGAGGTTGGCATGCGCGTCGAGTTCGACGCCCTTGCTCTGCTGCTCGCCGGTCTGCACCGAATAGCCCGGATGGCCGAGATCGTCCGTCGCCACGTTCTGGCGCGTAAGCTGATAGACCGACGCGGTAACGTCCACGCGGCCGTCCCAGACGTTCGACTTCACGCCGGCTTCATATTGCTGGCCGGTTTCCGGCTTCAGCGATACGCCGCCGAAGGTGGAGCCCGCCTGCGGCAGGAAGGATTCGCTGTAGCTGGCATAGAGAACCGCCTGCGGCACCACCGCATAGGTCAGGCCGACGCGCGGCACGAACTTGTCGTCGCTGTGCGAAGCGAACACGCCGGACCAGCTATCGCCGGTGCGCGCAGTGTCGTAACGGCCGCCGAGGGTGAGGGTGAAGTCGCCCCACTTCGCGTGCTCCTGAACGTAATAGCCGGTGTCGCGCACGATCTGGCGGACATGGTTGAAGCTGGAATAGGCCGGGAACGGCGCGCCATAGACCGGCGCGTAGAGATCCAGCGCCATATAGGCGGCAGGATCGGAATAATCGATCTCTTCCGAATTCCACTTGCTGAGGAAGTTGTAGTAATCGACGCCCGCGATCAGCGTGTGCGAGACGGCGCCGGTGTTGAACTGCGCTTCCAGCCGCGTATCGACGCCGAAATTGCCCCACACCGAATGCGCGCTGTAGGGATAGCGATAGAGCGTGCGGCCATCGGTATCCAGATAACTCGTATAAAGAATGTGGTCCCAGTTCGTATCGTTCCACACATAGCGGAAGTTCTGCTTCAGCGTGAAGATCTCGTTGAAGCGGTGGCTGAACTCATAGCCGATCGCATCGCGATTGCTTTTGGTGATGTTGGAGCGGCCCGGCTCGCCGGTGTAGCGGTCGAGCGGATAGCGGTGGCCGACCGGCCCCGGCACGACGCCGCCGATATAGGTGAGCGGGAAACTCGAATCGCCGTCGTCATGCTGCAGCGAGGCCAGCACGGTGAGTTGCGTGTCCGCGTCGATGTTCCAGGTCAGCGACGGCGCGATATAGGTGCGGTCATTGCCGCCGACATGCTGAGTGAACTCGCCGGAGTGGCGGAAAAGCGCGACGAGGCGCCCGTTCACCGAATCCGACAACACGGCATTGCCGTCGAAATCGCCTTCATAGGACCCATAGGAGCCGTAGCTTGCCTGCAGGTTCACGAAGTTCTCGTCCTGCGGATGCTTGCTGACGAGATTGACGAGGCCGCCGAGCGGGCCTTGCCCGTAAAGCGCCGAGGACGGGCCCTTCATGATCTCGACCTGCTCAAGGCCATAGAGTTCGGCGCTGAGTTGCACGCCGGTGTCGAACAGAAGGCCGTCGAGATAAAGATAGCCGGAGGCATCGAAGCCGCGCAGGCGGAAATAATCGTAGTTGGAGTAGTAGCCGCCCGGCATGACACCGGCGACGTTGCGCAGCGCATCGGTCAAGGTGATGTCGCGCTGGTCGGAGATCAGATCGCCGGAGATGACCTGGATGTTCTGGGGGGTCTCGGCCAGCGGCACGGAGGACTTGCTCACATCCACGGTCCGCGCGCCGGTGACGACCACCGTTTCGATGGCGCCTGCCGCGGCCGCCGACAGGCTCGCCGGCTGATCGGCCCATGCCGCGCCAGACCCCGCGACGGCGCAAAAAGCCGCCAAAACCCAAGAATTCTTCCGCATTCCAGACCCCGATGACGATAGCGTCGCCCTCAATAATGAGAGTCATTATCATTCGCAAGGTGGAAAACTGCGGCGAATGGACAGCCGGCGTGAAGGGTGCGGAGCGTGGCTAGAAGGACACGCAGTCGGTGCTGTCGACCCGCATCACGGAAAGCTGGTGGAAGCGCTTCTTATAGGCTTCGCGGATGGCGTCGATCCGCGCGTCGGCGTCGGCGGCCGGTGCATGCCAGAGCAGAAGCACGCGCGAACGCTCGCCGGTGACCCGGCCGTCCGGCCGCTTCCACTGGCCGTAGCCGTCCAGCGCGGTGAGGCCATCGGGAAAGCGCGGCGTGACTTCGCGGGACAGAAACGCCTTCCATTGCGCATCGCTGACATGGGCCGCGCCGAAGAGAAGCTCGGTGCGCGCCATCGCCGTGCCGTGCGACGGACATTGCGCGGCGACAGCCGGCGCGAACGGCGCAAGGCACAGCGCCACGATCAAGAGTCGGAGCATTCCCACAAGCGTCCCGCAAAACAGAGTGTCATGGCCCGCGAAAGCGGACCACCCCGGTGACACTTAACCTATCGCGAAAGAAATTCGCCGTCTCCCTTTTCGAGAGATGCGCGAACGTCAACTGGGTGGCCCGCTTTCGCGGGCCATGACAACCGAATAGAACAATCAGGGCTTCACGAACTTCAGCATGTACTGGTCGGTGTGGCCCTGGATGGATTTGTCGAAGATCGACTTGGTGTGATCGTCGCCCGGGCGATGCAGGGCGTCGCCCTCGGCGGCAAGCTTGAACCCGGCGGCTTCGACTTCGCGGATCACCTGCGCCTTCTCGATACGGTGCAGCTTCTCGATATCGGCTTCGGTGGTGCCGGGATTGGCCTGATGATCGAGGATGAAGTAGGTGCCGCCTTTCTTCAGCACGTCGAACACATGCTTGTTGAATGCGGCCATGTCCACCTTGCCGTATTTGGCGATGTGCAGGTCGTGATAGTTCTGCGTGATCCAGAACAGGTCCACCTTCTGCGGCAGATCGAATTCGCCGAATTTCACGATCTGGATGGAGACGTTCTTGTGATTGGCGGCGACCTTGGCGTCGGAGCCGTCATCCCATTTGGCGTTCTCGATTCCATAGATGTGGCCGGTGGGACCGACGACATCGCTCAACATGCGGGTGAAATAGCCGCCGCCGGGAAACAGTTCGGCGACTTTCATGCCGGGCTTCACGCCGGCAAAGGCGATGGTTTCGGCGGGCAGACGCAGCGCATCGCGGCCGGTGTCGGTTTTCGGCCGCGTCGTCTCGCTGACGGCTTTGGTCACATAATCCGGCACGGCGGCGGCCAACGCCGCGCCGCCCAGCGCAAGCACCATCACGGCGCCCAGCAAAATCTTTTTCATGGAAATATCCTCCCGAAGAACGCGCGCACTTTATCCGCGCGCGCGGAGGCGCCGCAGACACATTTGCGTTAGGTGCAGTGCAAAAATCAGGGCTTCGCCGCGGGCGCGGCGGAGAGGACGTCTTTCACCTTTGCCGCCAATTGCTTGAGCCCGAAGGGCTTGGGCAGGAAATGCATGTCGGCGGTGTTCTGCTCGTTGCGGCGGAAGGCTTCCTCCGCATAGCCCGACATGAAGATCACCGAAATCTCCGGGCGCAGGCGCTTCAGATTGCGCACCAGAGTCGGGCCGTCCATGTTCGGCATCACCACATCGGTGATGAGCAGATGGATCGGGCCGGGGTGACCCCGCACAAGTTCCAGCGCTTCCTCGCCGCCCGGCGCTTCCAGCACCTTGTAGCCGCGCACGCGCAAGGCCCGCGCCGCGAAGCTGCGCACGGCCTCTTCGTCTTCGACCAGCAGGATCGTGTCCTGTCCCGTGATGTCGCGCGCGGGCGCGGCTTCCACGGCGGGCGCGGGCATCTCGCCCTTGAAGCGCGGCAGGAAGATCGAGAAGGTCGTGCCCTTGCCGATCTCGCTGTCCACGGTGATGTAGCCGCCGGTCTGCTTGACGATGCCGTAAACGGTGGCGAGGCCAAGGCCGGTGCCCTGCCCCACCGGCTTGGTCGTGAAGAACGGATCGAAGATCTTGCCGATGTGCTCCTTGGCAATGCCGCTGCCCTGATCGGCGACATCGATGCGCACATAGTCGTCCGCCGGCATGATCGCGGCGCCGAGCGCGCGCGGCTGCGGCACGGATTCGTTCGCGGTGCGGATGGTGATCGTGCCGCTCTTGGGCATGGCATCGCGCGCATTCACCACGAGATTCATGATCGCATTGGTGAGCTGCGATTCATCGGCGTTGACCGGCCACAGGTCCGGCGCGTTCTCCAGCTTTATCTCGATGCCCTCGCCGACGAGGCGGCTGAGCAGTTGATGCATCTCCGCGATGGCGCCGTTCAGCGCCAGCACTTTGGGCTGCATCGTCTGCTCGCGGCTGAAGGCGAGAAGCTGCTTGACCAGATTGGCGGCGCGCAGCGCGTCCTGATGGATGAGGTTGATCTCGTTGAACGACGGATCGCCCGCCGTGTGACGCATCAAAAGAAATTCGGAATTGCCGATGATAACGGTGAGGATGTTGTTGAAGTCGTGCGCCACGCCGCCCGCCAGCTTGCCCACGGCCTGCATCTTCTGCGACTGCGCGAATTTCGTTTCCAGCGCCTTCTGATCGGTGACATCGACCAGATAAAGAATGATGCGGCCCGAGTTTGAAGATGTGCCGCCGTTGGCGGGCGTGGCGTAGAGTTCCGCCATGCGCTCCGGCTGGCCGACGGGACGAAGTTCCGCCGTGTTGCCATGCGCCGTGTCCTTCGCCTTGGACAGGATGTCGAGCACGGTGGCCTTGTCGGCGGGCTCGACCAGATCGCCGATGTTGCGGCCGGCGACGGCGTTGAGGAATTCGGCAAAGGCATTGTTGGCTTCGACGATGCGCCCGTCGGCATCCGCGATGGCGACACCGATCGGCGCATCGCGGAACAACGCGGTGGCCAGTTGCGGGGCGGGTGCCGGTGCGGCGGCGCGCAGCGCGGCATCGTGCACGACATCATGCACAACGAGGCGCGGCGCGAACCACCACGCGCAGGTGCCGTTCGCCAGCGGGCGCACCGCGGCGGTGATCTCGATGCCGCCGCCGATGGAGAAGACTTCCTCGCGTGCTTCGCGATCCGCGGCGCTCCTGGTCAGGCGATAGAGCGTGGCGGACGACGCCTCATTGCCCAGCGCCAGTTCCGGCGGCGGCGGAGCGTCGGTTTTGGGCGTGCCGGACATGCCGCGATAGATGTCGTTGCAGTCGATGACCGCGCCGTCCGGGCCCGTCACCGCCCAGGCGACATTGGCGCGCGCGGCGGCTTCCGCGATGAGCCGCGCCTCGTCGGCACTTACAGGTTCGCGCGGCCAGATCGCATATAAGAAGATGGAAGCGACGGCGCCGATCCCGGCGAGCAGCGCCACGCCGGCCCAGCGCGCGGCATCGGGCGCGCCGACGGCCAGCCCGGCGGCGGCCAGGGCCAGAATGACAAAGCCCGTCGCCGCCCAGCGCCAGGCGCCGGCGGGCAGGCCATAAGTACCGATGCTGAGCGCGCGAACCGTCACGAATCGATATTACGCGAATGACGGCCTTCTTTCTTCCCCGTTTTGCAGGGACAAAGAGCTTGGCGGTTAACCCGGCTGAAGAGCTAAATGGCTCGCTTCCGGCAGCATGAAGGCAAAAGTCGTGCTCCGGGTCAGAGCAGCCGAGGGAGGCACCAATGCGGGCGGACGAGCTTCACAAGATCAATCGCGACGGCTGGGATCGGCGGGTGGAAGAGCAGGACATCTGGACCTGTCCGGTCTACCCGGAAGAAATCCAGGAGGCACGGGCGGGAAACTGGTCCGTCGTCCTAACGCCGAACAAGGCCGTTCCAAAAGACTGGTTTGGGGAACTGAAGGGGAAAGATGTGCTCTGCTTGGCTTCCGGCGGCGGCCAGCAAGGCCCGATCCTCGCTGCTGCTGGCGCAAATGTCGTGGTGTTCGATGCGTCTGCCGGGCAACTTGCGCAAGACGAGGCGGTTTCGCGTCGCGATGGTCTTTCACTGACAATCCGGCAAGGTTTCATGCACGATCTGTCGGCTTTCGCGGATGGCCGGTTCGATCTGATCTTTCACCCTGTCTCGAATTGCTATGCGCCCGAAATCACGCCCGTTTGGCGCGAGTGTTATCGCGTGCTGCGGGCCGGTGGCGTGTTGCTAGCAGGCTTCATGAACCCGATCGTCTATGTTTTCGATGCCGAAGCCGAAGACGCAGACCAGCTCGCCGTGAAGTTCGCCTTGCCTTACGCGGATGTCGTGGACCGTTCGCCGGATGAGCTTCGGCGTTTTATCGCGCGCGATCACACCGTCGAATTCAGTCACACACTCGAAGAACAGATCGGCGGTCAGATGGAGGCGGGCTTTGTGCTGACCCATATGTTCGAGGATAAAGATCGCGATCCGCGGAGCAGACGCTCTCGATATTTTCCGACATGCATGGCAACGCGCGCGCTAAAGCTGGAAATGCGCTAGTTCGGGCGAATCTTGCCGGTCAGCTTCATGACGTAGCCGATGACCTGGGCCACGGCCTTGTAGTGCTCGGCGGGGACCGGCTCGTCGATCTCGACGGTGGCATAAAGCGCGCGGGCGAGCGGCGGGTTCTCCACCACCGGCACCTCGTGCTCCTCGGCGACGGCACGGATCTTGAGCGCCAGCGCGTCCACGCCCTTGGCCACACAGACCGGCGCGGCCATCTTGCCGGACTCGTATTTGAGCGCCACGGCAAAGTGGGTCGGGTTCATGATGACGACGGTGGCCTGCGGCACCGCTGCCATCATGCGGCGGCGGGCGCGCTCCTGGCGGATCTGCTTGACCTTCGCCTTGACTGCGGGATCGCCTTCGGTCTGGCGGTATTCTTCCTTGATCTCCTGCTTGGACATGCGGTTGCGCTGCAGGAAGCGGTAGCGCTGCAGGACGTAATCCAGCACCGCGATGACGGCGAGCACGCTGAGGGTGGCCGTCAACAACTTCGTCAGCAGCCCCATCATCGCGGCGGCAATCTGCTGCGGCTCGGCGCCCAGAAGGCCGCCGATCGTGCCACGCATCGGCCACAGCACGGTCCACAACACGCCGCCGACGATGGCGATCTTGATGATGCCCTTGCCCAGATTGATGACGCCGTCGAAGCCGAAGATCTTCTTCAGGCCGCTGAGCGGCGAGAGCTTGGAAAAATTCGGCGCGATGCGCTCCAGCGATATCGAGGGCCGATGCTGGACGATGTGGCTGCTCAGGCCCGTCAGCGCCAGAAGGGCGAAGATGGGACCCAGAATGATCGCAAGCGCCAGCAGCAGATGCCGGAAAAGCGCCATGACGCCGGTGGAATCCACGGCAATCTGATCCGGCTGCTCCAGGAACATGCGGAACATGTCGGTGAATTTCATCGCGGTGGAGTGGCCGAAAATTCCGATGGTCAGCGTGGCGCCCAGAAGCACGATGAAGGTGGTGACTTCGGTGGATTTGACGATGTCGCCATGCTTCTCGGCCTCCTCCAACCTTCGTTGGGTCGGCTCTTCGGTTCTTTGGGAATCGTCGCGATCGTCCGCCATGGCCTAGCCCAGAAAGCGTCCCATCTCGGTGGCGTAGTAGTTGAGGAACAGGGTCATCAGCGATCCCATCAGCAGCATCATCACGAAAAAGCCGGCGAGGATGTTCACTGGCTGGGCGATGAAGAAAACCTGGATCTGCGGCACCAGCCGCGCGAGCAGGCCGATGGCGCTGTTGATGGCCAGCCCCACCACCAGAAAGGGCGCGGCCAGTTCGAGGCCGAGCGTGAAGGTGCCGCTGACCAGATTGATCGCTTCCTGCGCCATGTCGCCGTAAGGCAGCGGCGCGCCCGGTGGGATCATGGCGTAGCTGCCGTGGATCGCGCCGATGGCCAGGTGATGCAGATTGGTGGCGAAGATCAGCACCACGCCCAGCATGTTGAAGAAGGTGCCCAGAATGGCGCCCTGCTCGCCGAAGGTGGGGTCGATGGTCTGCGTGTAGGCGAGGCCCGTCTGGGTGGCGATAAGCTGCCCCGCGACGGAGAGCGCCGCCATGATGATGCGCGCCATGCCGCCGACGAGAAGGCCGGCGACCACTTCCTGCGTCAGGATCACGCCCAGCGCGATGGGCGATGTGGGATCGACATGCGGATAGGTGCCGACGAGCGCGGGCGCCATCGCGAGCGAGATCGCCAGCGCCAGCGCCAGGCGCACGCGCGCCGGAACGCCCGCGTCTCCGATGGCGGGCAGAAGCATGACCATGCTGCCGACGCGCGCGAAGACGAGGAAGTAGAGAAGAAAGGTCCCCGACAGATCGTTGAGATGGATCGCCACGGGCGCTCGCTAATACGCCGCTATCCTGGCGGCCACATCGGTCATGAAAGCGTTCATCGCCGAGCCCGCGAAGGGCAGCGTGATGAGCAGCACCAGAAAGATCGCGATGATCTTGGGCACGAAGACCAGCGTCTGCTCCTGAATCTGGGTGAGCGCCTGCAGCAGGCCCACCACAAGGCCGACGACGAGGGCAGCCAGCATGGCGGGCGCGGCGATCTCCAGAAGAACCCAGATGCTTTCGCGCGCGAAGTCGATGGAATCGGCGGATGTCATGTTCGGTGTGTCTTTCGCGTCAGATCGGCATCTGCATGATGGACTGGTAGGCCTGGATGACCTTGTCGCGGACGGCGACGACGGTATCGAGCGTCAACTCGGCCTGGTTGACGGCGTTGACGACGCTGACCATGTCGCCCTTGCCCGCGGCCTGCTGGGCAGCGGCCTGCTCGCCCTGCTTCATCGTGCCGATGGCGTCTTTCATCGCGCCCGAAAGAAAATCGCCGAAGCTGGAGCCTGCGCCTTGCGCGGCGCCGGCAGCGCCGGAACCGCCGAGTTTCGCGGTCGCCTGATAGGCGGCGACGCCTGCGAGGGGTGCAACCATCGTTTAGCTCCTTATCGCTTCAGAAGATCGACGGTGCGCGACAGCATCGACTTCGTCGCTTCCATCACATTGAGATCGGCTTCGTAGGAGCGCTGCGCCTCGCGCATGTCCATCACTTCGATCAGCGGATTGACGTTGGGCAGCTTCACATAGCCCTGCTTGTCGGCGGCGGGATTGCCCGGATCGTATTGCGAGCGGAACGCGCTCATGTCCTCGACCGGCTTGCCCGATTCCACCAGCGTGGCGTTCAGATCGCGGTCGAAATCGGATTTCACCGTCGCCACCTTGCGGCGATAGGGATCGCCGTCGGGCGTGGAGGCGGTGGAATTGGCGTTGGCGATGTTCTCCGCGATGATGCGCATGCGGTTGGATTGCGCGCGCATGCCGGACGCGGCGATCACCATGGAAGCGTTCAGATCCATTTCCGGTTACTCCTTTTACGGATTTCCGATGGCCGTGCGCATCATCGAGAGCGCCTTGCCATAGAGATTGGTCGCGGCCTGAAACTGCGCCTGCGTATCGGCCACCTTGATCATTTCGGCTTCGAGCGAGACCGTGTTGCCGGTGATGGAAGCCTCGGTGTCGGGCGAATCCACGCCGGTGAAGCCGTCGGTCTGCGCCGGGGCGATATTGATGTGCCGCGCGTTCGTGGTGGTGAGACCGGCGCTGTCGCTGCCGTTCACGCGCTTCATCATGTCTTCGAAATTCATCGGTTTCAGATCGCGGGCGAGATAGCCCGGCGAATCCGCGTTCGCCACGTTCTGCGAAAGCGTGTCCTGACGGGCGTTGAGCCACGACATGCGCTCGCGCAGCAGACCCAGAAGCGGGATATTGGCAATCTGCATAAGCCCCTCCTTTTACGGATCGTTAGCCTTAACGCGCACGACATTGCGCCCGAACGATTAAGCGCCGCTTAACACGGTGGAGCTTTTTGCCCGGCAGTTTCTTCCCGCTCTTAACGGCCGCTTAAGGTTACCGCGCTTTGAATGCGCGCCATGGACGTTCTCGATATCGGACGATATTTCGCTTCCCTGCTTCTCGTCGGCGGGCTTCTGGGTGTCGCGTGGCTGGCCGCCAGGCGCTTCGGCGTGCCGGGCGTTCTGCCGGGCACAGCACAGAAAAGACTGAGCGTCGTGGAGACGCTGATGATCGGGCCGCGCCACAAGCTCTTTCTTCTGCGCCGCGACGGCGTGGAGCATCTGCTTCTTGTCGGACCGAACGGCGCGAGCGTTGTCGAGAACGGCATTCCCGCGCAGCAGCGTGCGGACGAAACACAATTGACCTTGGCGCCGGAGACCGCGGCATGAACAAGCGCCTTCTCGGTTTCGCCATCGCGGCGCTGCTTCTGCTCGTGCCGGGCGTGGCGTTTGCCGCCGCCCCGGCGGCCGCGGCGGGCGCCGGTTCTTCGGCGCTTTCGATCGATCTATCGGGCGGCATGTTCACCGACCGCATGGTCCAGATCATCGCGCTCATCACCATCCTGAGCCTGGCGCCGTCCATCCTCATCATGATGACGAGCTTCGTGCGCATCGTCGTCGTGCTGTCGCTGCTGCGCACCGCCATCGGCGTGCAGACCTCGCCGCCCAACGCGGTGATCGTGTCGCTGTCGCTGTTTCTCACGCTTTTTGTAATGGGGCCGACGCTGCACGAAGCCTATCAGGCCGGCATCCAGCCGATGATGCAGGGCACGATGACGACCGAGGACGCGCTGACCAAGGCGGCGGTGCCGGTGAAGAAATTCATGCTGGGCCATGTGCGCGATTCCGACCTCGAACTCTTCCTCGACATGAAGAAGCAGAAGCCGCCGAAGGACCCGCTGCAGATCGAGATCACAACCCTGGCACCCGCCTTCATGCTGTCGGAGCTGAAGCGCGCCTTCGAGATCGGGTTCCTCATATTCGTGCCGTTCCTCATCATCGACATGGCGGTGGCCTCCATATTGATGTCCATGGGCATGATGATGCTGCCGCCCACGGTGATATCCCTGCCCTTCAAGCTGATCTTCTTCGTGCTGGTGGACGGATGGCGGCTGATCGCCGGATCGCTGGTGCAGTCCTACATGCACGCGCCGCCGCCGACGTAGCGGCGTCCGTAGCGTAAATCTCGTCAGCACGGAATTTCGGGCCTAGTCTTTCCCAAAGCCACGGGAGAGACGCCATGAACAAGCCCGAACGCATCACGACCGATGAAAGTGCTCTATGACGTATCGGAGCATATCGCGACGATCACACTGAACGCGCCCGACCGGATGAACACGATCTCCGGGCCGATGCTGCGCGCATTATCCGACTATCTGCTGGAAGCCGATCGCGATCCGGAGGTTCGCTGCATCATCCTGACGGGCAAAGGACGCGCCTTCTGCGCCGGCCTCGATCTGAAAATGCAGACCTCCGGGCAACAGACCGTGGGCGAAAGCGGCGTGAGCGCGACGGACATCGACCTGCGCTCCGCGCCGCCGACCGTACTGCACGACATCAACACGCCGGTCATCTGCGCCATCAATGGCGGCGCGGCGGGTTATGGCGCGGACACAGCCATCGGTTGCGATATCCGCATCATGGCGCAATCGGCGAAGCTGGCGCTGTCGTTCTGCAAGCGCGGTATCCTGCCGGAGTCGGGCGGCACATGGCTGTTGCCGCGCCTGCTCGGCTGGCAGAAGGCGGCGGAGATCATCTTCACCGGCCGCACGCTCAGTGCCGACGAATCTCTCGCCCAGGGCCTTGTTGCCCGCGTGGTGCCGGACTCCGATCTGATCGATGTCGCGCGCGAACTGGCACGGGAAATCGCGGCCAATGCGCCGCTCGCGGTGCAGGCCGCCAAGCGCATGATGCGCATGGGCCTCTCCGAGCCGTTCAGCGAGCATGTGCATCACGTCTATCTGCAGCTTCTGCCGCTGATGCGCACCGAAGATGCCAAGGAAGGCATGCTGGCCTTCGTGCAGAAACGCACGCCGGCGTTCAAAGGCCGGTAGCAAGGGCTGCCGACGGTCCTGCCCGTGGGCGCGTTCCGAGCGTTGATAATTGTTATCAATCGGATATCATCGGCATGATGGACGTTAAGGATTTGCGATGCCCAGCAGCGTCGTTCTCGGAAAGCGGCTTGAGGCCACGGTAAAAAAACTCGTTGCCAAAGGGCGCTACAATTCGCGCAGCGAGGTCTTGCGCGAAGGAATTCGCCTTGTCGAAGAGCGCGAGAAGCGGCTGGCCAAACTGGATCAGGCGCTGGAAGAAGGCTTGGCGGACATAAAGGCCGGGCGGACCTATCCCGCCAAGGACGTGTTCGCGCAGGTGCGCCGGCAAATCCGCGCATCGGCAAAAAAGCGTGCTTGATGTCCGCCTGTCAGAGCGCGCCACGCGCGATTTGACGGACATTGCGCTCTTTATCGCGGAAGACAATCCGGCGCGTGCGCAGAGTTTTGTGACGGAACTGGAAAACGCCTGTCTCCGGCTTGGTGCCATGCCGAGAGCCTTTCCATTGCTCACGCATCATCGGCGCTCCGGCATCCGCAAACGGACCTATGGCGACTATCTGATCTTCTATGTCGTCCTGACAAAAACCGTGGAGATCGTGCACATTCTTCACGGCGCGCGAGACTACGAAGCCATCCTGTTTCCGCAAGACTGATCCTTATTCCGCCGCGATCCTGTCGAGCGGCTTGCGCGCGCGGTTGTAGGGGCGGTCGCCCAGGATCGTCGCGCGGTGCATGACGCGGCGCGCGGGCAGATAGTCGTTCACCGCATAATGCTGCGTGATGCGGTTGTCCCAGAAGGCGATGGAATTGGGTTTCCACTTCCAGCGCACCTGGAATTCCGGCTTCTGGATGTGGACGAACAGCATGTTGAGCAACGCTTCGCTTTCGTTGCGGCGCAGGCCCTTGAGCCGCTCGGTGAAGCCGTAATTCACGAACAAGCCGTCGGCGCCGGTTTCCGGATGGGTGCGCACGACGGGATGGACGACGGGCGGATGCTCCTCGGCGGCCTTCGTGTATTTTTCCGCGCCGGCAGCCTGCGCCACCGTGCGCTTGGCCGGAAAGCCGCGATTGAAATCGTGCACCGCGTCGAGTTCGGACAGGAAGCGCTGCAACGGCTTCGACAGCGCCTCATACGCGGCCTGCATGTTCGCCCAGCAGGTGTCGCCGCCGTTCTCCGGCAGCAGCTTCGCGTAGAGGATCGCGCCCAGCGGCGGCGTTTCGATGAAGGTCACATCGGTGTGCCAGGCGTCGTTGTCGGTCGGATTGCTGGCGTGGTTGTCGAGGATGAACATCTCGGGCGCCTCGGGCACGCCGGGATAAAGCGGGTGGGTGTGCAGATCGCCGAAGCGCGCGGCGAAATCGCGATGCTGCACGGGCGTGATGTGCTGGTCCTCGAAGAAGACGACCTTGTGCTGGAGCAGCGCCGCGCGGATGTCGGCGATCTGCTCGCCGTCCAGCGTCTTGGACAAGTCCACATTGCCGATGACGGCCCCGATGGTCGGGGTCAGCGGGGTGATGGTCAGGCGGGGCATGGCGGGTCCTCCGGGCGGTTGCGGCTATCACGGGCCGGGCGGCGGGCGGCGTCAAGATTTTGCTGCTCGGAAGCCTCATCCGCATGACCGAAAATTATTGTGCAGATGCGAGCAGCCATGTTGCACCGCGGAAAATTTACTGACAGAATGTCAGAGTTGGACGAGCAGGGGCCTTTCTGAGCGGGAAAATCAGCGGAAACCCTGGGTATGCAAAAAAATTTGCGGCCTATGCGGTTTTGACACTTCTCCCGGCTGAGGTCAGTACCTATTGTCCTGAACACTGAATACTTACGGAGGCATTCACTAATGCGCAAACTTCACTCTCTCGCTCTCGGCGGCATCGTCGCTCTCGGTCTCATTGGCGCGGCCCACGCTGCGGACACCGCGGTCACCGGCGCCTGGAAGCTCACGGTCGGCTCGGCCGATGCGCCCTGCACCCTGAACCTCGCCGATGACGGCAACGTCACCAACAGCGGCGATTGCAGCAATGGCGGCGACGCCGTGGGGCACTGGAAGGCGGTCGGTTCGCGTCTGCAACTGCTGTCCAACAATGACTCCCTGGTCGCCTATCTCTCGCCCAAGGGCGACACCTATCAGGGCAAGCGCGTGGCCGATGGCCGCGTCGTGGCGCTGGCCCGCTAAAGCATCTCCGGCTCTTCGGGCAACAAGGGCTGCACCTTCGGGTGCGGCCCTTTTTGTTTGCGCCGCATGGCAAAAGGTTGCTCGCGGCATCGCCCGCAAGCACGTTCCTTACAGGGCTTTTCACACCCTTCATCATGGGCGGCCCCGCGACAGCGCTTTGCTTGCTGCCCGCGGACCGCTTCGCTAAACCACCTGCGGCCAGACAGCCCCTTGGCCCATAACAAAAGGTGGGAAGACGCCATGAAAGAGATCGGTCATTTCATTTCCGGGAAGGTTGTTGCGGGCACATCGGGCCGCTTTGGCGACGTGTTCAATCCCGCGACGGGCGAGATTCAGGCGAAGGTCGCGCTGGCCAGCCGCGCCGAGATGCGCAAGGCCGTGGACGCCGCGCTCAAGGTTTTCCCCGAATGGGCCGCCGTCAATCCGCAGCGCCGCGCGCGCGTGATGTTCAACTTCAAATCGCTGGTCGAGCGCGACATGGACAAGCTGGCGCGCATGCTCTCCGACGAGCACGGCAAGGTGCTGGCCGACGCGCGCGGCGACGTGCAGCGCGGCCTTGAAGTGATCGAATTCTCCTGCGGCATCCCGCATCTGCAGAAAGGCGAATACACCGAAGGCGCCGGTCCCGGCATCGACATCTATTCGATGCGCCAGCCGCTCGGCGTCGTCGCCGGCATCACGCCGTTCAACTTCCCGGCGATGATCCCGATGTGGATGTTCGGCGTCGCCATCGCCTGCGGCAACTGCTTCATCAACAAGCCCTCCGAGAAAGACCCGTCGGTGCCCATGCGCCTGGCGGAGCTGATGATGGAGGCCGGGGCACCGGCCGGGGTTCTGCAGGTCGTCAACGGCGACAAGGAAGCCGTGGATGCCATTCTCGAAGATCCCGACATCAAAGCGGTGAGCTTCGTGGGCTCCACCGCCATCGCCGAATATGTGTATTCGCGCGGCACCCAGCACGGAAAGCGCGTGCAGGCGATGGGCGGCGCGAAGAACCACGCCATCATCATGCCGGACGCCGATCTGGATCAGGTGACAAATGAATTGATCGGCGCGGGCTATGGCTCGGCGGGCGAGCGCTGCATGGCGATCTCGGTCGCCGTTCCCGTCGGCGAGAAGACCGCCGATGCGCTGGTGAAGAAGCTGAAGCCGCGCGTGGAGAGCTTGCGCGTCGGCATCCCCACCGATCCGGAAGCCTCTTACGGCCCGATGGTGACGGCGGCCCAGCGCCAGAAGGTGATGGACTACATCGACATGGGCGTGAAGGAAGGCGCGGAACTGGTCGTCGATGGCCGCGGCTTCAAGATGCAGGGCTACGACAAGGGCTTTTATCTCGGCGGTTCGCTGTTCGATCGCGTGACGCCCAACATGAAAACTTATCAAGAAGAAATCTTCGGGCCGGTGCTGCAGATTGCGCGGGCACATGATTTCGACGAGGCCATTTCCCTGCCCTCCACCCACTCTTACGGCAATGGCGTCGCCATCTTCACGCGCGACGGCGATGCGGCGCGCGAATTCGCGGCCAAGGTGAATGTCGGCATGGTCGGCATCAATATTCCGATCCCGGTGCCGCTGGCCTATCACACCTTCGGCGGCTGGAAGCGTTCGGCCTTCGGCGACACCAACCAGCACGGCACCGAGGGCGTGCGCTTCTGGACCAAGATCAAGACCGTGACGCAGCGCTGGCCCAAAGGCGGCGTCCGCGAAAATCCGGACTTCAATATTCCAACCATGCGTTAAGGCAGAGGTTTTTCGGGGACCCCATGACCGACCATGACGATATGAGACGCGGCACCGCGCGCGACTGGTTCTGGGCGCGTGTCGTTCTGATCGGCGGCTTCGCGATTGCGATCGTCGTCGCCATATATTTTGGCTGGCAGAGCCATCAGGAAACGATCGCGGCGCAGCAACAGCAGTCCGCACCGGTCACCGCGGCCGCAAATCCGAAATCCGCGAAGGAGGCGGCGTTGGAGGCCAAGGCCAGAGCCGCCATGATGTTCTGCGCGATCGACCTTTTGAACGCGAAGAACATGGGCATCGTGCCGCCCTTCGGACAGCTTGCCAGCACCTTGCCGCAAACGACCGCCAAGCAGGGCCGCTACGCCTGCACCGCGGCCACGACCGTCTCCAAATACCGGATGGAAGCCGACCTCGTCTGCCGGCAGATTTCCAATCCGGCCTGCGTGAAGCTGCACAGCGTTACGTCGGACGACGGCACGGTGCTCTATTCGGCGGACAAGAAATAGCTACTTCACGCCGCCCAGCTTGCAGATGTGTTTCCACTCGGCCTCTGTGACGGGCTGAACCGACAGGCGCGGTTCGCGCACCAGCACCATGGTCTTCAGCCCGGAATCGGACTTCACCTCGGCCAGCGTCACCGGCCTGGGCACATCCTTCACCGCTTTCACATCGACCAATCCGAACTTGCCGGTCTCGTCGGTGGGATCGGGTTTGTATTCGGCGATCACCTCGACAATGCCGACGATCTGCTTCTCGTCGCCGGTGTGATAGAAGAAGCCGAGGTCGCCCTTCTTCATCGCCTTCATGTGCTTGGCGGCGGCGAAATTGCGCACGCCGCTCCACGGCTCGCCCTTCGCGCCCTTCTTCTTCTGCATCGCCCACGAAAAGGTTTCGGGCTCTGTCTTGAACAGCCAGTAATTCATAGCTTGGCCTCGCAGACATTGACTGTGGCCTTCCACGGACGAATGTCGGTGGACTGGAACAGCCCGGCCTTCACATAAGGGTCCTTCGCGCTCCACGCTTTTGCGCGCTCCATGTCTTCGGCTTCGAAGATGAGCATGCTGCCGATCATGTTTCCGGCGCCGTCCAGGAACGGTCCGCCCAGACGCGCGGCGCCGGTTTCCTTGAGGAACGCCAGATGGGCCTCGCGCACGCTCTTGCGCAACTCCAGTCCGTTGTCCTTGTCGATGGCGGTGAGCACGAACAGCATTTCTTCACTCCGTCTTGAGAGGGCGCGACATCAGATGCGGAACGGCGTCGGCGAGCGCGATTGTTCCGTCCAGAATCTCCGCCGTGGTCTGCGCGATGGGAAGCTCGACCTTGTGCGCATGGGCGCGCGCGACAAGTGCGGGCGCGGTTGCGATGCCCTCGGCAAGCGGGCGGCCGGGCGTGTAGAGTTCCTCGCGCGGCAAGCCCTTGCCGACATCGAGGCCGAACGCATAGTTGCGCGAGGATGCGCTGGTGGCGGTCAGAACCAGATCGCCCAGCCCCGACAATCCCATCAGCGTTTCGCTGCGCGCACCCATCGCTTCGCCCAAGCGGCAGAGTTCGGCGAAACTGCGCGACAGAAGCGCGGCCCGCGCGCTTTCGCCCAAGCCCATGCCCATCACGATTCCGCAGGCGATGGCATAGACGTTCTTCGCCGCGCCGCCGAGCGCCACGCCGGGAAGATCGTCGCTCGCATAGGGACGGAAGGTGAGATGGCCGAACGCTTCCTGCAGCGCGCGCGCGACATCGGGCCTCGCGGCGATGGTGACGGCGGTCGGAAGGCTGCGCGCGACATCCTTGGCGAAGGAAGGCCCGGATAAGATCGCGGGCTCGCAATCGGGCAGACATTCGACGAGCACTTCCGTCATCAGCTTGTGGCTGTCGCGTTCGATCCCTTTCGCGCAGAGCACCAGCGGCTTGCGCGGCGGCAGATGCGGCTTCAACGCCGCGAGCGTGGCGCGCAGATGCTGCGCCGGCGCGCCGATCAGAAGCGCATCCGCGCCTGCGGCTTTCGCCATGTCACCGGTTGCCGTGATCGCCGCGGGCAGCGCGATGCCGGGCAGGAAAAGGACATTCTCATGTTTCGAATTGATGGAATCGACCACCGCGGATTCCCGCGCCCAAACCGTGACAGCGCGCCCGGCCAGCGCAGCGGCAACGCCCAAAGCCGTTCCCCACGCACCGGCGCCGATGACCGCGAGACTCTTATAAGATCCTGATTTCCCTGACATTCCGCCGAATTCCGAGCTGCCTCTCCAGACGAAAGACTGAATACTTTGTTGATTATTTACAAAAAGCGCCTACATTTCCTCACAGAACAAAGAACAACAACCCGGGGGAGGAAGCGACGCCATGAGCAAGGACACTGTCCGCGACAAGATCGTTGAAGCCGCCAAAAAACGCTTTTCGCATTTTGGGTATGGCAAGACGACCATGGCGGAAATCGCCACCGACTGCGGCATGTCGCCCGGAAACCTCTATCGTTTCTTCCCCGGCAAGCTCGATATCGCCGAAGCGATCGCGAGCGAAGACTATGAAGCCCATCTGGCACAGGCCCGCAAGATCGCGCTGGCGCCGGGCAAGGATGCGCGCGACCGCCTGCGCGATCTTCTGTTCGCGGAACTGCGCCGCACCTATCACAAGCTGGAGAAAGATCCGCGCGTGCTGGAGATGGCGACGCAGATCGGCCATGAGCGGCCGCAATTCATCAACTGGATGCTCGCCAATGAGCGCACCATTCTGGTGGAACTGATGGAAGAAGCCGAAAAGCGCGGCGAGATGATTCCGCCGGGCGACAAGGAAGAGATCGCCGAGATGATCCAGTCGGCGACGATGAAGTTCCGCTATCCTCAGCTCTGGTCCAAGCTCAGCCTCGCCAAGCTGGAGCGGGAGCTGGACGGCGTGCTGAATCTGATGTTCCAGGGCCTGTGCCCCCATGCGGGCGCGGCGCGCGAAGAGACGCGCAAGGCGTCGCACGCGGTGGCCTGACCGGCTCTTTTTTCCGCCACAAAAACTCTTTATCTGCTGCGCACATGCGCCGATTGCTTCTTGCCCTTCTGATGGCGCTGGCCGCCGCCGCGCCAGCCCATGCCGCCAAATGGACCGCGCAACAGGCGGCCGATCTCGACCGCATCAGCGCCGCGCTCAACGCCATCAAGACGATGCGCGGCGGATTCACCCAGATCGGGCCGCAGGGCCAGGTCGATCAGGGCAAGTTCTATATCCTGAAGCCGGGCAAGATCCGCTTCGATTACGATCCGCCCAATCCGACGCTGGTGATCGGCGACGGCATCGGCATCGCGGTCTATAACACCAGGCTGCACACCGCGAACCGCTATCCGCTGAACGGCACGCCGCTGAACCTGTTGCTGTCGGATCATCTGGATCTGAAACGCAGCGCCAATGTGCTGGGCGTGGAGCACACCCCCGGCGAGATCCTCGTCAAGGCGCGCGCGAACGACCGCAACGCCACCGGCAACATCACCATCGTGTTCACCGATCCGGGGCTGGAGTTGCGCCAGTGGACCATCATGGACGCCCAGGGGCTTCCCACCACGGTCAGCATCAACGATGTGCAGGAGGGCGTGGATTTGCCGGCGTCCGCCTTCAAGATCACCAAATAACCATTGCCCGCGCGGCAAGGCGGCCCGGCGCCCGGCGCGCCTTGCCGTTCCGCGCGCGGCCATGCGAGGTTTCGCGCCATGAGCAAGCGCCCCTTCATCGTCGGCATTCCCTGCGATCACCGCATGGTGGGCCATCACCCGTTTCACATGGCGGGCGAGAAATACGTCACCGCCGTGCGCGACGGCGCGCAGGCGCTGCCGCTTCTCATTCCGGTTCTGCCCAATGCGATCCCGCCCGCCGAAATTCTGGAAAGCGTGGACGGGCTGTTCTTCACCGGCTCGCCGTCCAACGTTGCGCCGAAGCATTATAACGGCGCCGCGCCGCGCGAAGGCGTGATGCAGGATGAGAACCGCGACGCGACGACCCTGCCGCTGCTCAAAGCCGCCATCGAAAAAGGCACGCCGCTTCTGTGCGTGTGCCGCGGCTTTCAGGAATTGAATGTCGCGCTAGGCGGCACGCTCCATCAGCATGTCCACGAAGTCGCCGGGCGGATGGATCACCGCGAGAACAAGGACGCCGATCTCGATACGCAATACGGCCCCGCGCATGACGTGGTCGTGCAACCGGGTGGCCTGCTTTCCCAAATGGTTCGCGAGAAGACATTCAAGGTGAACTCGCTGCACAGCCAGGGCATCGACAGGATCGCGCCCGGACTGCACGCGGACGCCAAAGCCCCCGATGGACAGATCGAAGCCGTTTCCATGCCGGGCGCCAAAGGTTTCCTGTTCGCCGTGCAATGGCACCCGGAATGGCGCTGGCGGGAGAACCCGCAGAGCCGGGCGATCTTCTCCGCCTTCGGCGATGCCATCCGCGGAACCGCGCGCCAGGTTACGGCGGCCTAATCTTCCCACCATTTTCTTGTGCCGCGGCGTGCGCCACACTGTGGCGATGCGCAAAGCCGCCGTTCCTGTTTGCCTCGCTCTTCTGACGCTCCTGGCAGGTTGCGGCTTCGAAGCGCCTGCGCCCCAGCGCACGCCGCCGCGCCCCGCGCCGCCGCCGCCGCTCTCCACCATCTCGGTTTCGCTGACGGTGCCGATGAACGATCTGGTGGCGATGCTGAATGCGAAAACGGAGCGGCAGATCGCCCAGATGCAGGACCGCAGAGTCGGATGCTTCATCGGCAAGTGCAAAATGGACCTGCTCGCCACGCGCACCGGGCCGATCACCGCGCAGGCGCGCGACGGCGGCATCGCCATAGACCTGCCCTTCGCGGTGATGGCGCATGTGACGCTGAAGGGCGGATTCTTCAAAAGCGGCGGCGACGCCAACGCCATCGGCGAAGCACGCGCCTTCTCCAGCCTGTCGCTGTCGCCCGACTGGCAGGTGCGGACGAAGACAACCGGCGACGTTCGGCTTTCCGATTCCCACCTGCGCCTCGGCCCCGTGAATATGAGCGTGACCGATCTGTGGAACCACAATGACGAGCATCTCTCGGATGCGATCTTCAAACAGCTCGACAAGCGGCTCGGCCCGGCGATCAAGCTGAAACCGCAAGCCGAGAAATTGTGGGCGCGGGTGCAAAAGCCCATCCGCGTCGGCAAGAAACCCCTGGCATGGCTGCTGCTCACGCCACAGGCCCTGCGCATCGGGCGCGTGGAGACGACCGGCGACGCGCTGCGGATTTCGCTCGCCGCCGACGTGCGCGGCCGGGTGGTCGTCGCGGATACGCCGCCGCCCGTCACGCCGCGTCCGCTGCCGAAGCCCGCACCGCTCGCAACTCCATCGAGCCAGTTTGCTTTCACGATTCCGGTGACGCTGTCTTATGCGGACGCGGCGAAGCTCGCCATGGCGCGGCTGGCCAAGAAGCCGCCGCATGTGGGCAGCACGCGCGTCAAAATCCAGAAGCTGGAAATCCTGCCGTCGCGCGATGATGTCGTGGTCGCGCTGCGGTTTTGCGTGGCGCAGAAATGGGATTTGTTCGGCTGGTTCGATTCCTGCGGCAATGGCTATCTGCGCGGCCGCCCCGTATTCGATGCGGCGACCGACACCGTGCGCGTCGTGAATGTGCATTACGACACCGGCACGGAAGATCTGCTGTTGAAGGTGATGCACTGGCTGGCGGGCGGCGAACTGGCGGCGCAGCTTCAGCAGCATCTCGTCTTCAACGTGGCGCACGACATGGACAAGCTCGAAGCCGGCATCACGCGCGCGCTGGCCAAGCCGCAGGGCAAGGACGTCATCCTTTATGGCACGGTCGAAGGCTTCGGCACGCCGACGCTGGGCTGGACCGACAAGGGTTTCCTGGCCCTGTTCACGGCGCATGGACAGGTCCATGCGGCGCTGGATCTCAACAAGACCTGATAGCGCATGGGCGAGGCGATGCCTGTGGCGGTGAAAGGGAAGTGACGTTGCAGCACCGGGCTGTTAGCGTCGCCGTCCCGGCAGAGGTTTCGGCGATGATCACGGTCTATGCGGCCTATAATTTTCCCGGCGCGAAGGGCATCGTGCGCGACATCCGCGTGCTCTGGGCGCTGGAAGAACTCGGCCTTCCCTATGAAATAAGCTGGTTCGACTACATGAAGGGCGGCCCCGCCGCGATGGACCGCCGCGCGGTCAGCCCTTTCGGCAAAATTCCCGCGTTGGAAGACGGCGCGCAGCGCATCTTCGAAAGCGGCGCCATCGTTCTTTACCTCTATGACAATGCCGGCAAGGGCGCCCAGGACGCGCATGCGCGCGCGGACGTGAACCAGTGGTGCTTTGCGGCGCTCAACACCGTCGAGCCCGTGCTGATCGAAGTGTTGCGGTGGAATTATCGCTGGCGCGACCGGCCGGGCCGCGAGGTGCGGTATCCGGAAATTCTGGAGATGGCGGACGAGCGGCTCGCCGATCTGTCGCGCGCGCTGGGTGGCAAGGACTATCTCGTCGGAAACACCTTTGGGCCTGCCGACATTCTGATGTCCACGGTGCTGGATTTCGCGCAGTCCGAACCGGACCTGTTCGCGCGGCATCCGGCGGTTGCGGCCTATCGCGAGCGCTGCCGCGCGCGGCCCGCCTATGCGCGCGCAATCGCAAAACAGGGCGAAGGTCCCAAGGCAAACGCGGCGTGACGTTTCGCCTGCGCGCTGCTAAACTGGCGCGCATGGGTTCCAAGCATTCCCTTCTCATTCTCTGCGCCCGCATCGGCTATAACCCGCCGCGCGCCTGACGCCCGGGCGCTTTGCCGCCTGCCCCGCTATTTTCCACGGCATCAGAGAGAACGAGAATGAACACGCGCGAACACAATCTCACCAAGCATTGGCAGGCGATCGACGCCGCCCATCACATCCATCCCTTCACCGACACCGCGGCCCTCAACAAGGAAGGCGTGCGCGTCATCACCCGCGCCGACGGCGTCTATCTGTGGGATTCCAACGGCGAGAAGATTCTGGACGGCATGTCCGGCCTTTGGTGCGTTCAGGCCGGTTATGGCAACCGCGAACTGGCGGATGCCGGGTATGAAGCGCTGAAGACGCTTCCCTACTACAACCACTTCTTCAAGACGACGAATCCCTACACCGCCGAACTTGCCGACAAGATGGCGAAGCTTCTGCCGGAAGGACATGAGCGGGTATTGTTCGCAAGCTCCGGCTCCGAGGCGAATGACAGTGCGCTGAAGCTGATCCGCTATTACTGGAACCTGAAGAAGAAGCCGCACAAGAAAATCCATCTGTCGCGCGAACTGGCATACCACGGCGTGACGATGGCGGCGGCTTCGCTGTCCGGGCTGACGCCGATGCATCCGCAATTCGATCTGCCGCTGCCGGGCTTCGAGAAAGTGCCCACGCCCTATTGGTATGGCTCCAAAGAAGCTTATGGCGATGTGACGCCGGAAGAATTGGGCCGCAAGGTGGCCGAGCAGCTTGAGAAGAAGATTCTTGAACTCGGCGCGGACAATGTGGCGTCCTTCTCCGCTGAGCCGGTGCATGGCGCGGGCGGCGTGATCTTCCCGCCGCCGGGCTACTGGGAGGAGATCAACCGCATCTGCAAGAAGCACGATGTCCTGATCCATACCGACGAAGTGATCACCGGCTTCGGGCGCACCGGCGAATGGTTCGGCTCGCTGACCTACGGCATCAAGCCCGACATCATGACGATGGCGAAGGGCCTATCCTCCGGTTACCAGCCGATCAGCGCCATCTCGCTGGGCGAGCGCATGGGCGATGCCATCGCCAATGCCAACGAGGAACTGGTGCATGGCTACACCTATTCCGGCCATCCGGTCGCCAGCGCCGTCGCGCTCAAGAATCTGGAAGTGATGGAGCGCGAGAAGATGGTGCCGAATGTGAAGAGCGGCATCGGCCCCTATATGCAGCGGCGCCTGCGCGAGACGTTCGAGGGCCATCCCATCGTGGGCGAGGTGCGCGGCATCGGCCTGATCGCGGCCATCGAGCTTGTGGCGGACAAGGGCAAGCGCGAATTCTTCCCGAACATCGGCGATGTCGGCACCCATTGCCGCAACTATTGCTTCGGCTCCGGCCTTATCAGCCGCGCGATCCGCGATACCATGGTTCTGGCGCCGCCCTTCATCGTCTCCGAAAGCGAAGTGGAAGAGATCGTCGCCAAGCTGAAAGCGGCCATCGACAACACCGCGCGCGACTACAAGAAGATGTGACGCCTCACATCTGCGCCTCTTCCTCGACCGCCAGTTGACCGGCGGCAATCGAGGTTGGGGCGGCGAGGCGGCGCGTCTTCCAGCGGCCCGACTGGAACAGCGCCGCCGCGATGACGGCTGCCGCCACATTCGCGACGGGCAGCGACCACCACAAGCCGTCCACCGACAGGTGCCGCGACAGCAGCCACGCGAGCGGCAATTGCAGGCACCATTGGGAAAACAGCGTGGTCGCCATCGCCGGCAGCATCTCGCCCGCGGCGCGCAGCACGGCAAGAAGCGCGAATTGCAACCCGACGAAGCCGAAGCTCCACGCCATGATGCGAATGAAGCGCGCGCCCTCCGCGATCACGCCGGGCGCTTCCGGCACGAAGAACCGCATGATCGGCGTTGCGAGGAAGAAGCATAACCCGCCCGCGACCGTCAGCGCCGCGAAGGTGACCAGCGCCGCCAGCCGCGCCACGCTTTCCGCGCGCTGGATATTGCCCGCGCCGATGTTCTGACCGACCAGAGTGGTGGTGGCCATCGCAAGCCCCATCGCCGGAATGACGACGACATTGACCACATTGGTGCCGACGCCATAGCTGGCGATGGCCACCGTGCCGAAGCTGGTGACGAGGAACGTCATCACGAGCATGCCCAGCCCGCGCGTCGATTGCTCGATGGATGCGGGATAGCCCAGCAGGAAGGCGCGCTTCACGAAAGCGAAATCCGGCCGGAAGTGATGCCAGTCCAGATGGATGCCGAAGCGGCCGCCGAACAGGATGACCATGCCGGCACAGGCCGCGATCATCTGCGCCACCAGCGTGGCAATCGCCGCGCCGGCGACGCCGAGCGCCGGAAAGCCCGCATGGCCGAAGATCAGCACCGGATCGAGAACGAAATTGATGATGACCGTGCCCGCCACGATGTAGAGCGGAATCTTCACCTCGCCCACGCCCCGCAACAGCGCCTGCACCATCGCATAGCCGAACGTGAAGGGCAGCGCCGCGAAGATGATGCGCATGAAGCTGAGCGCGTCGCGGTACACCGTCGGTGAAACGCCCATGGCATGCAATATCCAGGGCAGAAGCGCGATGCCGACCGCCGCCAGAACAACGGCGACGGCGGTGATGGCGATGAGCGTCTGCGCCGCCACATGATCGACCATCGCGTGATCGCGCGCGCCGGTGTATTGCGCGATGAGCGTGGTGCCCGCGATCGCGAAGCCCATGCCGGCGGCGACCAGCACGAACATCAGCGGCATGGTGATCGAAACCGCCGCCACGGCATCGGCGCCAAGCCGGCCCACCCAGAACGCATCCACGAGCTGATAGGCGACCTGCAGGATGTTCGCGCCCACGATCGGTACGGCGAGAAGAAAGAGAGACCTGACAATCGACCCTTCGAGAAGGCGCGGGTCAAAGGCGCGGCGGGGCGTGGACATGCGGTTTCCTTGGCGGAAGCGGCCGGGCGTGATGGACCGTGCCGTCCGGTCCGTCAACGCCAAACAGCGTTTGTTGAGAGCGCGTCCGGCATGCCGTTGCGGCGGTTGTGAAGTTGCGTCCGGCGACTATGTTATAAGCAATGCGGCTGCGCATCCTCTCCGTCAATGTCGGGCGTCCCCGGATCATCGGGACGGTGAATGACGAGCCGGTGCTGTCCGGCATCGACAAGCGCGCCGTCCCGCAAGACCGGCTTTTCGTCCGCGCGCTGAACATCGATGGCGATGGGCAGGCCGATCTTTCCGTGCATGGCGGCGTCGACAGGGCGGTCTATGCCTATTCCGCCTCGCATTGGCCGTGGTGGGAAAACGAGCATCATCTGCCATGCAGGCCCGCCAGCTTCGGCGAGAACCTCACGCTGGAACAGGGCGACGAAACCGAAATCGCGATCGGCGACCGCTTCCGCTGGGGCGATGCGGAACTGGAAGTCGCCCAGCCGCGCGCGCCCTGTTACAAGCTCGCGATCCACACCCGGCGCGGCGAGGCGGCGAGGCTGATGACGTTATCCGGCCGCTGCGGTTTCTATCTTCGCGTCACCCAGGAAGGGATGGCGCCGGTGCACGGGGCCGCGCTGGAACGGGTTCATGCCAGCGGCGCCGCAACGGTGCGCGAGGCCTTTTTTGCGGTGCTGGGCAAAGCTCCGGCCGAGGCGCTGGAGCGCGTCCTGGCCGCGCCGGGACTGGCCGAAAACTGGGCCACGGCGCTGCGGCGGCGGCTGGTGGCCCTGCAGGGCTGATTCGGTCTCATTTCGCGATGTGACAAAATTGCGCCTGTCACTAATAAAGTTTCATTAAATCCATTTTCTAAAAGAATTCTTGCAAAGTGTGGCTTTCGTGCATATCTTCATGGACGAAGAGGCGGTTATCGCCCAGTACGCACTGCCCCCCCGCTCGCACGCTGGGTGTCGTCTCTTCGAAGGTGCCGGTCATCCCCTCCCGGCACCCGCGCGTAACGGCGCATAGCGCCCGGTCGGCCCCCCGATCGGGCGCTATTTTGTCGGGGTCACGCGCCGGAGCGTGAGATTGATCCGGCCGCCGCCGGAGATCAGCCGCGACGTTCCCGCCAGCACCCGATCCACCCCGTGATAGGCCAGCCGCGCCGGGCCGCCGAATGCGAGCACGTCTCCCGACGCCAGTTTCAGGCTTTGGGTCGCGCCCCGGCGACTGGTTCCGCCAATGCGGAAGAGCGCGGTGTCGCCCAGCGAGACGGATAGCACCGGAACATTCAAAGCCGCTTCGTCCTTGTCCTGATGCAGCCCCATGCGGGCCGGGCCGCGATAGAGATTCACCAGGCAACATTCCGGCGGCGCGATCTGACGGGTTGCCGCCGCCCAAAGATCGCGCAGCACATCGGGGATGTCCGGCCATGGCTTTTTCGTCGCCGGATGCAACGCTTCGTAGCGATAGCCGGTCCGGTCCGAGATCCAGCCGAGCGTTCCGAAATTGGTTTCCTCGACCGAGAAGGGCTTTCCCGATCCGGGCATCAACGGCTTGTAGAACGGCGCGGTTTCGACCCGCGCGAAAACATCGCCCATCAACGCGGCTTGCGCTTTTGCATCGAAGGCTTGCGGCCATAGCGTCACGCCATCGGCGATGCGGATTCCGTGGGGAAGGTTCATATCCCAGGCGCGCTGCCCGGCTTGTCGTGAAGACCGCGGAAGAAATCGCCCCAGCCGAGATCTTCCAGCCACAGTTTCATTTTCTCCGGCGTGTAATCGCCGGCAATCCATTCGGACAAGGGACGGCCATGCGCCTCTTCGCGCGCATAGGTGAGAAAATGCTTCAGCCAGCGCTGGTGCAGCTTGGGCCGGTGCAGATAGGGCCATGCTGAGAATTGCTTCGATGCTTCATCGAACGCGCCCCAGCCTTTTCTGTGAATGATGTAGAGCGCGCTCGCGAAGCTGGAGCGGTCCTGTCCGCCCGAGCATTTGATGAGGAGCGGCTTCGGCGCGGCATCGAAGGCGGCGAGCAGATTGATCAGCATCTGCCGCGTCGGCAAACGGCGCGAGTTGAGCATCGTGTCGAAATGCGCGATCCCGGCTTCTTGCGTCACGCGCTTCTCGTAATGCCACCAGCGGTATTTCTCGTTCGGCCCGCGCAGATTGATCACGCTGCGGATGCCGTGGGCCGAAAGGAACGGGCCCAGAAAACCTGCATAGGCTTGCGCGGAACGCGCCGCCTCGCCGGGCACGACCCAATGGAAGTTGTAAAGAATGTCCGGCACGGAGCGCATCGCGCGCAACCTATTGAGCGGCGCGCGCAACCGCAATGCGCATCAAGGCGAAGAGGACGTTTGCGGCCCACCGGACGCCAGACGGTTGAGAATGTCCTCGATGGTTTGCGGCGGCTTTTCGGCAGCGGCTGCCGCCGGTGCGGGCGCGGAGGATTCCACCGCCGGCGTTTCGGCTTGCGCCACCGGCATCGCGGCCAGCGCGGGCAACGGTTTCACCGGCAATCCCTTCTCGGCCGCTTCCATGAAACTGTGGAACACATGCGCCGGCAATCCGCCGCCCGTGGCGCGCACCATCGGGGCGTTGTTGTCGTTTCCGACCCAGACGCCCGTGACGAGATCGGCGGTGAAGCCGACGAACCAGGCATCGTGGTAATCCTGCGTCGTGCCGGTTTTGCCCGCGCTCGGGCGCTCGGCAAGGCGCGCCGCTCTGCCGGTTCCGTTGGCCATGACTTCGGTCATCATGCTCACGACTTCCGCCGCGTTCTCCGGCGACATCACGCGGCCTTTGCCGGAACCCTTGCGCTCCCAAATGACCTTGCCGCTGCGCGTCTTGATATCGACGATGCCGTGCGGAATGACGGCCTCGCCGCCATTGGCGAAGGGCGCATAGGCCCCCGTCAGCTCCAGCGGCGTGACCGCCGAGGAGCCCAGCGCAATCGACGGCACGGCCAGCAGGTTTGAATTGATGCCCAGCCGGTGCGCGGTCTTCACCACCGCTTTGGGGCCGACTTCCGCCGCCAGTTGTGCTGCGACGACGTTCGAGGATTTCGCGAAGGCCCGCGTGAGCGTGATGTCGCCTTCGAAATGGCCTTCGTAATTGCCGGGCTTCCAGCCGTGAATATCGACCGGACCGTCATCCATGATGTCGGAGGGTTTGCGGCCATGCTCGAACGCCGTGAGATAGAGGAACGGCTTGAACGCCGAGCCCGGCTGGCGCAACGCCGTGGTGGCGCGGTTGAACGTGCTCTGCCCATAGGAGCGGCCGCCCACCATGGCGCGGATCGCGCCGTCCGGCGTCATCGCGACCAGCGCCGCCTGCCCGGCATGCAGCTTGGCGGCATATTGCGCGAAGTTCTGCGCCACCGCGCGTTCGGCCAGTTCCTGCGTGCTGAGATCGAAGGTCGTGCGCACGATCACCGGCTCGGTGAGCGCGCCGACATAGGATTGTATCTGGTCGATCACCCAATCGGCGAAATAACCGGAACCGGGGGTGGCGGTGTTGCGCACGACACGGGGGCGCGTGGCCTGTGCCGCGCTGCGCTGGCCGTCGGAGATGAATCCGGAATCTTCCATCGCGCGCAGAACCATGCGCGCGCGTTTCATCGAGGCGTCGGCATCGGCCAGCGGATTGTAGCGCGCCGGCGCTTTCACCGAACCGGCCAGCATCGCCGCTTCCGGCAAAGTGAGTTGCGCGGCGGGCTTGCCGAAGAAGCGTTCCGCCGCCGCCTCGATGCCGAACACCCCCGCGCCGAAATAGACGCGGTTCAGATAAAGCGTGAGGATCTGGTCCTTCGAATAGCGCGACTCCAGATAGAGCGCGAGAAGGGCTTCTTGCGCCTTGCGCTCGAAGGTCCGCTTGGGCGTGAGAAAGAGATTCTTCGCAAGCTGCTGGGTGAGTGTCGATCCGCCTTGCGTGACATGCCCCGCGATCATGTTCTCGAACGCGGCACGGACAAGGCCGATGGGATCGAGACCGAAGTGATCGCGGAAACGGCGATCCTCGATGGCGATGAAGGCGTTGGGCACATAGGGCGGGAGCGCGGCAACGCCGACCATGTTGCCGTGCGTCAGCCCGCGCCGCGCGATCTGGCGCCCGCGCACGTCCAGAATGGTGATGTCGTGCGATGGGCCTTTGGCGAGAAGCCCCCGCGTATCCGGCAGTTCCGAAATCCAGCGCGACAGGAAGACCCCGCCGCCGATCAGGCCCCAGGCGAGCAGCAACGCCAGCACATAGGGCCAGCTTCGCCGCGGCGCGGCCGCTTGCAGCGCATCGCCGTCATCGTCATCGTCTTCGTAGTCGTCGTCCGGCTCCGGCGGCTCGCGTTCGGCGATGGATTTGATCCGCCGCTCGAACCGGGGCTCGACCTTGCGCTTCGACGTCTTCTTCTTCGCCATGGCCAGGCGCTCGCCCATTTCGGAAAGGCGCGATTTTTCTAGGCCCAGAGGGTTAACAGGCGTTAAACATCCCAAACTTGCACCGGGGCGCTCATCCACGATATGGACGCCCGACCTCACGCAAAGGGCATATCTGGTGGCTGCCGAACCCGCGCCCGAACTTTCCGTTATCGTGCCCGTCTATAATGAGGCCGGAAACATCCTGCCCCTCGCCGAAGAGGTCCGCGCCGCACTGACCGGGGTGTGCCGCTACGAATTGATCTTCATCGACGACGGCTCATCGGACTCATCGCCCGCCGAGATGAAACAGGCCGCCGCGCGCGATCCGAATGTGCGCCTCTTCCATCACCTGAAGCGTTCGGGAAAAAGCGCGGGGCTCGTCACCGGCTTCTTCGCTGCGCGCGCGCCTTGGGTGCAGACGCTGGATGGCGACCGGCAAAACGATCCGCAGGATGTGGCCCGCGTGTGGAAGATGATCCATGCGCCGATGCCCGACCCCAAACTCGGCATCGTCGCGGGCGTGCGCAAAAGGCGCAATGACGGCGCCCTCAAATGGGTTTCCTCGCGCACGGCGAATTTCATCCGCCGCAACATGCTGCGCGACGACACCAAGGACACCGGCTGCGGCTTCAAGCTGATCCGCACCGATGTCGCGCAGCGATTTCCCTTCTTCGACGGCATGCACCGCTTCCTGCCCGCGCTCACGCGCCGGGGCGGCTACAATATCTTGCAGGTGGACATCGAAGATCGCGCCCGCGTGGCGGGGGTTTCGAAATACGGATTCTTCGACCGGCTCGTCGCGGGCATCTTCGATCTGCTGGGCGTGTTCTGGCTGATGCGCCGCGGCACGCCGGCCCGGGCCGAGGAATTGCCGCGCACATGACCGCCGCGACCGACCGCAAGCGCCGCGATATCTGGGCCGACCTGGCCGAACCGTCGAGCGTCATCGCGTTTCTCATTCTCTATTGCGCGATTCATTTTCTGATCCGCTATCTGCTCTCGCCCAACTACACGCTGGACGAAGCCGAGCAGGTGCTGTTCGGCCAAAGCCTGGAATGGGGCTATCGCTTCCGCCATCCGCCGCTGATCACCTGGCTGTCCTGGGCGACGATGACGCTGACCCACAACAGCCGTGCGGCGTTCTTCCTGCTGAAATATGCGATCATGGCGGGCGGCCTCATCGCCTATTTCGCGGCGGCGCGGATCGCCATCCGCGACGTGCGCATGGCCGCGCTGGCGACGTTCGGCCTGCTCACCACCTTCGTGATGGGCTGGCTGCCGCTGGTCGATCTCATGCACACCGTTTTGCTGACGACCATGCTGGCGGCATTCCTGTGGATCGGCGAGCGCGTGCTCACGAAAGGCAGCCCACGCGATTATCTGCTGCTCGCCGCGATCACCGGGCTGGGCATCCTGTCGAAATATGTGTTCCTCGTTTTGCCGGTGGCGTTTGCCGCGGGTGTCGCGCTTACCCCGCGGCTGCGTACGCGCATCAAGACAGGGCCGCTGGTTCTGGCGCTGGTTCTGGCGCTGGCCATCGTCGCGCCTTATGCGTGGTGGTCTTACAGCAACGAATATTCCCTGTTCACGCTGGCCAAGACGATCACCAAGGGACAGGGCCCGGAATTCTCGCCGCTGGACTGGGTGATCGGAACCGGCGACCTGATCTGGGCGCTCATCAGTTTCGCGCTTCCCTTCATCGTGATCTTCCCGCTTCTTTAT
>JAFECN010000326.1 GCA_018242145.1 Pseudomonadota bacterium | reverse complement strand
TCCATCGCGCGCGCATCCGGCGCGATATGGATTTCGGCGGGCAGGTTCTTGCCGCGCAGAAGATCCGCGATGGCTTGCGGGATTTCCCTGGCGTTGTCGAGGATGCGCACCTGCGCATTCACGGCGGCGGCGCGTTCGGCGAATGCCGCAACGGGATCGGCCGCAGCGGGCGACGGAGTATAGGCCGCGGGCCGCACCGCGCTTCGCACCCGCTGCGCGCGGATCGCGTTCAGAATGTCCTCCCGGGCATTCATCGTTTCGCCTTCCACATTTCGTGGAATGTCCTGCCCTGCGGCGCGGGCAGATCGCGCACGGCAAACCATCCGCGCGGCAGGGGCAGCGCCGCGATATGGCCTTTGCCGCCGATGGCTTTCAGCACGCGGGCGGCAATGCCTGTCACGGTTCGATAGAGAGCGGGCCGCTTCGCGAAGAATGCCCAAAGCCCGAGGCCCGCGACGAAGCTCTTCGGCGCCAGCCCGCTCGCATGTTCGCGCGCGCGCCAATGACGCATGATCGCGGGCAGGGGAATTTTCACTGGACAGACTTCCGCGCAGCGCCCGCAGAAGGTGGATGCGTTGGCGAGATGCGCGGCATTTGCCACGCCCAGCATGCCGGGATTGAGCGCGGCACCGATGGGACCGGGATAGGTGGCGCCATAGGCATGGCCGCCCACCGCGCCATAGATCGGGCAATGGTTGAGGCAGGCCGAACAGCGGATGCAGCGCAGAACCTCTTCCGCCTCGCCGCCGATCAGCCGCGAGCGGCCATTGTCCACCAGCACGACATGGAAATTCCTCGGCCCATCGCCTTCGGATGGACCCAGCATCACCGAGACATAAGAGGAGATGTCCTGTCCCGTGGCGGAGCGCGTCAGCAAGCGCAGCAGCACGGCGGCATCGTTCAGATCGGCGCAGACCTTTTCAATGCCGGTGAGAACGATATGCGTCTTCGGCAACAGGCGCGTCAGGTCGCCATTGCCCTCATTGGTCACGATAATAGCCGCGCCTTCCTCGGCGGTGAGGAAGTTCGCGCCGGTGATGCCCGCATCCGCCGCCTCGAACTGCGCGCGCAGAAGCTGCCGCGCTTCGCCGACGAGCGCCTGCCGTTCATCGAGATTACGCGTGGCGTCCAGCATTGTGTGTGCTTCGCGGAACGTCTGCGCCACCTGCTCCTTATGCAGATGGAAGGCGGGCGCGATGATGTGGCTGGGCGGTTCCTTGCGAAGCTGGATGATGTATTCGCCCAGATCGGTTTCGACCGGGATCATCCCATTGGCTTCGAGGAAGGGATTGAGCGCAATCTCCTCGCTCACCATGGACTTGCCCTTGGTAACGGTCTTCGCGCCCGCTTCCTTCAAAATGCCGAGCACGATCTCGCGCGCTTCCTTCGCGTCGCGCGCCCAATGCACCTTGCCGCCGCGCGCGGTCACCGCGCGTTCGAACTGCTCCAGCAGCGTGTCGAGATGCGTGAGCGCGAAATCGCGGATGGCGCGGCCTTGTTCGCGCAACGCTTCCCAATCGCCGCCGAAGCGCGCGATGGCGCGCGCGCGGCCCGCGCCGAAATGGGTTTTCAGCCGTCCGAGCGCCGTCTTGAGGCTTTCATCCGCCAGTGCCGCTTTCGATGCGGCGGGAAAATCGCGCGGACTCTGGTTCATGGCTCGCCCAGCGCGGGATCGTGCATGTCCGCCAGCACTTCGGCGATATGGCGCACTTTTACCGGCACCCCCTGCCGCTCCATCCGGCCCGCCAGATGCAGCAGGCAGCCGAGATCGGGTCCGACCAGAAGCTCCGCCCCGGTCGAACGGATGTCCGCGATCTTGTCGTCCGCCATGCGCTCGGAGATGCCGGGATATTTCACGCTGAACAGCCCGCCGAAGCCGCAGCAGACTTCCGGCTCCTTCAATTCGGAAAGCTGCAAGCCGGCCACGGTGTTCAGAAGCTGCCGCGGCTCGTCCTTCACCTTCATCTCGCGGAGCGACGAACAGGAGGTGTGATAGCAGGCGCGGGCTTCGCAATGCGCAGCCGTCGCTTTCATGCCGCGCACATTCACCAGAAACGAAACAAGTTCGTGGGTCTTGGCGGCCAGCGCCTTCGCGCGCGGAAGATTGGCTGGATCGTCGCGCAGCGCTTCGACATAATGCAGCTTGATCATCCCGCCGCAGGATCCAGACGGCACCACCACATAATCGAACGTCTCGAACGCATCGACCACGGCGCGGGCCAGCGCGGCGGCGTCCTTGTCGGCGCCCCCGTTCCATGCCGGCTGTCCGCAGCAGGTCTGGGCTTCCGGCACGAACACCGCGCAACCGGATTGCTCCAGAAGCGTCACCGCCGCGAACCCCACCGAGGGCCGCATCAGATCGACAAGACAGGTGACGAAAAGGCCGACGCGGGGCTTGCTGCTCATGTCTTATGTCTTGCGCGTTTGCGCCCGTGCGGCAAGCCTTTGCCCAGCGCATAGGTCGCCTCGCGCAGCACGTTCATCAGTTGCTGGCGATCCTCGATGCCGGCCAACCGCGCGTAAGGAATGATATCGCCCACCCGCACCACCACTTCGCCGCCGATGCTGTCATGCACTTCCTTGAACAGCAGCGAGAGCCGCAGGGTCATGGAAAGATGGCTGGCAAGCTGAAACAGGCGGCTGTTCTGGCCCGCGAAATAGACCGGCACCACGGAGGCCTTGCCCTGGCTGATCAATCGCGCGGTGAGGTTTTTCCATTCGGCGTCCACGGCGCGCTTGTCCCAAAGCCTGGGTGTCGTCGAAACGCCGCCCGCGGGAAACACAATCAAACAGCCGCCGTTCAGCAGGTGATGCTTCGCCGCCGCGCGGGATTTGAGGTTGGTCTGCAGCGCCGCATCGGTCTCGGCGAAATCCACCGGCAGAAGAAACTCCTTCACCTCGTCCGCGCGGTTCAGCACGGCGTTGGTGAGGATGCGGAAGTCGCCGCGCACGCGATGGACGAGGTGGCAGATGATCACCCCATCCAGCACGCCGAAGGGATGGTTTGCCACGAAGACGAGCGGTCCGGTCTGCGGCACGCGCGCCAGCGCGTCTTCATTTGTGACGACATGCAGATCCAGAAGCCGGATTGCCAGATCCCAGAAACTTTCGCCCGGCAGGCGGCGGGAGAATCGCTCGTCGTAGAGGGATTTCAGGCGCGGCTGGCCCGTCATCCGCTCGATCATGCGGATGATGAAGCGTTTCAGCCGCGGGTCGTTGGCCTCCGCATAAGAGAAAGTGTCGACCGCGCCATCCATGATTTGCGCAGTCTAGCGACAGGCACGCCCGGTTTGAAGATGGCTTACTTCGCGAATCGCTTCTTCAGCCAGGCGATCATGGCGGCGCTGGTCTCTTCCGGGTGCTCCTGCTGCGTCCAGTGCCCGCATTTCTTGATGAGCACTTTCTCCAGATCCGGCACGAAGCGCTCCATGCCGTCGGCCATGGCGGGGGAGAGCACCACGTCGTCTTCCGCCATGATCATCAGGCCGGGCACATGCACGCGCTGCTCCATGGTGCCGCTCTGCGTCCAGTTGCGCGTGAAATTGCGATACCAGTTGATGCCGCCGGTGAAGCCGGTCTTCTCGAATGTGTCGATGAAGAATTGCAGCTCTTCTTTCGGCATGACCAATTCGCCCGGCCACAGGCTTTCGTCCGATTGCAGCGCATGGACGAGTTCGAGATTGCGCTGCTCCTGCGGCAGCTTCGCGTACTCTGCCGCCGTGGGTCCGCCCTTGCGCATAAAGAAGCGGAAGGTCTTGCCGGCGTCTTTCGCCAGCAGCGCATCGGCCACGCCGGGCTTCTGGAAATAGACGATATACATGTTCTCGCCATACATGGCGCGCATGCCCATGATGGGATCGATCGGCGGGCGTGGCAGGAACGGCGTGTTCACGCCGATCACGCCGGCAACGCGCTTGGGCTGGTAGATCGCCATCTGCCACACGACCATGCCGCCCCAGTCGTGGCCCGCGAACACCGCCTTGTCGATGCCGAACGCATCCAGCATCCCGGCCAGATCGTCGGTGAGATGTTGCATGTCGTAATCTTCGATTTTCTCCGGCCGCGAGGTGAGGCCGTAACCGCGCTGGTCCGGCGCCAGAACGTGGAAGCCCGCATCCGCCAGCGCCTTGATCTGATAGCGCCAGGAAAACGCCAGCTCTGGAAAGCCGTGGCAGAAAACGACCGGAACGCCATCCTTCGGCCCGGCTTCATATACGGCCATATCGATGCCGTTGGTCTTCACCATCTTCGGCGTCGGCATATCCAGCATCGTCGTCTCCTGTATCGTTTATGTCAGTGTGCGAGGTTGAGCCGCGCGAACATCTCATCGCGCTCTGGCCCCATCTTCGGCGGATAGTAGTCGCGCGCTTCCTTGACGGATTTCGGCGTCGCCCAGGTCGCCAGAATGCGCGCCACGATTTCCGGTCGCTTCAGGAATGCCGTCGGCTCGTCCAGCATATGGAAGATGCGCGACATGGCGCGGCTCACCGACACATGCGCGCGTTGCGCCGGCATCAAACCGTCATCGGCAAAGCTCTTCATGACCCGCGCTTTCAGGCGCGGCTTGTAGTCGGGATTGCGTTCGTTCTCCGCGCGGCGGATGGCCTGCAGGTCCAGCTTCACCATGGAATCGAAATAGGGCCGGATCGCCTTCTCGAATTCGCGCTCATACATCTTCGCGCGCTCGGCCGGATCGGCCGTCGCATCCAGAGTTTCGCGCAGGATATGCGCCTCCACGAAACCACTCGAACAGCCGCGGCCATAGAGCGGGTTGGTGCGCACGGCGGCGTCGCCCAGCGGGAAGAAGTTCAGAACCTGCGGCGCGCCGTCCTTCATATAATGCCGCCACACATTCTGCAGGCTGCCCATCGAATAGACGGCGCTGACGGGTTCCGCGCGCTCCGGATTCATCCAGCGCGCCGCGCCGGGCAGCGCCATGCACACGGCATCGAACACCTCCGGCTTCATCACCGCCATGCGCATTTCGGTTTCGATTTCCGGCGTGGCCAGCGTGACGGAGAAGTGCCGGTTATCGGCGATGAAGACGCCGAACTTGATGTAGCCCAGATCGCCGCCGCCCGGCACGCCATCGCGCGGCGGCTCCTCCTGCCCGTCGCGCAGGCGATAGTGCCGCGTGAAATAGAGAATGCCGCACGGGCTGGATTCTTCGCGCACGGCAACGCCCTCCGCGCGCATCCATTCGGGGAACACCGTGTTGCGGCCGGTGGCATCGATCACGACATCGGCGCGCATCTCTTCCACCGCGCCGTTGCGTTCGACCTTCAGGCCTTCGACGATGAGCTTGCCGCCTTCGCGGCGCGTAATGAGTCCGCGCACGCCGGCATCGGTGATGAAGCGCACGCCGGGAAGCTTGGCGGCGTAGCGGCGGATGACCAGTTCCAGCGTCGTGCGGCGGCTGAACAGAAGTGTGAGGTCTTCGTCGCCTTTTTCCGCGGTGTATTTGTTTTCCAGCGTCGGCGGCAGGCCTTCGGCGAAACCGAACAGCCGCGTGCCTTCGGCCAGAAGCTCCTTCATCAGATCCGGATAGCGGTCACGGATCAGCGAGGTGAGGCGGCCGAGAAAAGCGTGGCTGTGGCGCAGTTGCGTGGCGCCGCGCCGTTCCCATTGGGTGAAGGCTTCTTCCGGCGAAGTATCCGGCGGCGGCGGATCGCGATCCAGGAAAATGACTTCGCGCGCGCCGCCGCTCAGCGCCAGCGCCGCGCCGAGCCCCGCGATCCCCGCGCCCGCGACCAGTATCTTTTCCATTCACACAACTTTCGTGGCCGCCCATGCCAGCGCGATCCAGCCCACCAGGAACGCAAGCCCGCCGAACGGTGTCACGAAGCCTAGACTTCGCACGCCGGTGAGCGCCAGCAGATAAAGCGAGCCGGAAAACAGAAAAATTCCGGCAAGGAAAAACCCTGCCGCCACGGAAGCAGGTGTTGACGCAGCGCCGCTGCGGAGGGCAAGCGCCGCCAATCCGATCGCGAGCGCATGATACATATGATAACGCGCGCCGGTCTCGAAAACTTCGATGGCATGCGCATCGATTCGCCCTTGCAGGCCGTGCGCGCCGAAGGCGCCGAACGCCACGGCCAGCGCACCGTTGATGGCGGCGATCAGCAACCAGAGATTCATCACGCGCATCCGCAGCCATGTGCGTGGGGAACGTGATCGGTCACCGGATCGTGCAGAGCGGCGAGCGCGTTCTGCGACAGCTCCTTCGTCGCCTCGAAATCTTTCTTTGCGGTTTCGAGGAGGCGCGGCGTCATCATCAGATCGAGCGCCGTCATGGCGAGCGATTTGGCGCCGTCGAGAACCGCTTGATCGCCTTTGCCCGATCCCGCCCATTTGGCGAATTCGGCGTTGTGGATGATCACATTGGACGGCGCGACGGCGAGCATGGGATGGATCGACGGCACGCGATGGCTGACATTGCCCATGTCGGTCGACCCTGCAAAACCCGGCGGCACATCTTTCATCGGGAAGAATTCGCGGCCCAGCGCCGTGGCGTTGTCTTCATAAGCCTGCGCGATGGCCCAGTTCGTCTTCATGTCGAGGTAATCGGAAGCGCCCCATTTCGTCTCCACCTTGCAGCCGGTGGCGACCGCCGCGCCTTCGAAGCAGGCCTGCACGCGTGCTTTGAGATGCGCAAGTTCGTGGACATCGACCGCGCGCACATAGAAGCGGCACGCCGCGCGCTCGGGCACGATGTTCGGCGCGAGGCCGCCTTCGGTGATGATCCCGTGGATGCGTTCGTTGTTCTTGATGTGCTGGCGAAGCTGCGCGATGGATTGATAGGCCTGCACCACGGCATCCAGCGCATTCAACCCGCGATAGGGCATGGCGGCGGCATGGGCGGCGCGGCCGTGATAGGTGACTTCCACTTCCGAGATGGCGATACAGGGCATCGTCATCAGGTTCATGTTCGCGGGATGGATCATCATCGCCGCATCGACTTTCTCGAACGCGCCTTCGCGGGCGACGATCTCTTTGCCGCCGAAACGCTCTTCCGCGGGCGTGCCCAGATAGCGCACGCGGCCGGGCAGGCGGCCGTTCAGTTTTGCAAGGCCCAGTGCCGCGCCCAATCCCGATGTGGCGATGATGTTGTGCCCGCAGGCATGGCCGATGCCGGGCAGTGCGTCATATTCCGACAGGATCGCGATGTTCGGCCCCTTGTCGCCGAACTCCGAAACATAGGCCGTCTTCAATCCATAGGCTTCGCGTTGGATCTTCAGATCGTGATGCTCGGTCGCTCTGGCGAGTTTCTCGGCGGATTTGAATTCCTGCAGCGCCAGCTCCGGTTCCTGATGGATGCTGTGGCTGAGGTCCAGCAGCTCCGCTTTCATGCCATCGATGGCGGCGCAGACGTCTTTCTTCAACTGTTCCAGGGACATGTTCTTTGGGTCTCACCGCAATAGCGTCACAGCATCATAGACAGGCCGAAGCGGCTTTGCGAAGGTCCGTCCGATCGGACATTTCAGGTGTGCAGATGACGCAATTCGCAACCGCAAAAGACGGCGTGAAGCTCGCATATGACGTGGTGGGCGAGGGCACCCCCGTCATGCTGGTGCATGGCTTCGCCTCGGATCGCAAGCAGAACTGGAAAACCCCCGGCTGGTACGACACGCTGACGGGCGCCGGCTACAAAGTGATCGCGCTGGACAATCGCGGCCATGGCGAAAGCGACAAGCCTTACGATCCCGCATCCTACAGCCATGAGATCATGGCGGACGATGTGCTCACCGTGCTTGCAGCCGCCGGTATCGGTGAAACGCTGCTGATGGGCTATTCGATGGGCGGCTATATCAGCATGTCGCTGCTGCTGCGCCATCCCGAACGCTTCACCAAGGTTGTGATCGCGGGCGTGGGCGCGAGTTATCTCGACATCAATGCCGCCGAAGGGGCGGTCGCCGATCCGCAGCGCCGTTCCGCGGTCGCGGATGCGCTTCTGGTGGACGATCCTTCGACCATCACGAACAAAACGGCGCGCGATTTTCGCGCCTTCGCCGATCAGGCCGGCAAGGACCGGCGCGCGCTCGCCGCCTGCATGCGCGGCAGCCGCGATGTTTTCTCGCGCGCGCAACTGGCGCAGTCCGAACGTCCCGTGCTGGTGGTGTGCGGCGAAAAGGACGTTCTGACAGGTCCGCCGGGCCCGCTGGCCGCCGCTTTCGGCCATGGCCGCGCGGTCACCGTGCCCCATCGCGACCACATGACGGCGGTGGGCGATAAGGTCTATAAGGCCGCCGTTCTTGAGTTCTTCAAAGAGTGATGTCCATGAGCGCCGAACACAAAGCCGCCCACGCCCCCGCCCGGCTGGAATCCAATCCGTTCGATTGGACCGATCCGCTTCTTCTCGGTG
>JAFECN010000325.1 GCA_018242145.1 Pseudomonadota bacterium | reverse complement strand
GCCGGAGTCGCCTTCGACGAACATCGAGCCGATCAGGAGGATGAAGGAGCACGGCAACAGCCAGAACGAGATGTTGTTCATGCGCGGGAACGCCATGTCCGGCGCGCCGATCATCAGGGGCACCAGCCAGTTGCCGAACCCGCCGATCATCGCCGGCATGATCATGAAGAAGATCATGATGAGCGCGTGCTCGGTGACGAACACATTGTAGGTGTGCGTCTCGCTGAACACCTGCATGCCCGGGTACATCAGCTCGGCGCGAATGAACATCGTGAACGCGCCGCTCACGATGCCCGCGAAGATCGCGAACCACAGGTACATCATGCCGATGTCCTTGTGGTTGGTGGAATAGACGTAGCGCCGCCAGCCGTGCGGATGATCTTCGTGAGCGTGAGCGATGTCTGCCATGGTACTGATGTCCTTGCTTATTTCGCGGCCACGCGGGTGGGGGTATCGAGCGAGGCGGAGAACTTCGTCTTCGCCTGCGCCAGCCACGCCGCATAGTCGGCCTCGGAAACAACATGCACTTCGATCGGCATGAAGGCATGGCGCGCGCCGCACAGTTCGGAGCATTCGCCGTAATAGGTGCCGATCTTGGTGGCCTTGAACCAGGTGTGGTTGATGCGGCCCGGCACGGCGTCCATCTTCACGCCGAACTGCGGCACCGCCCAGCTATGGATCACGTCCGCGCCGGTGGTTTCCACTTCGACCACCTTGTTCACCGGAACCCAGATCGCGTTGTCCACGCCCAGAAGGCGCGGCTCGCCCTTCTTGGCGGCATCCGCATCGGACAGGCCGAGGCTGTCGAACGCGATCTTGCTGGCCGGATATTCGTAGGACCAGAACCACTGCTTGCCGATCGCCTTGATCGTCACGTCGGGCGTGGGGATCGTCGCTTCGAAATAGAGCAGGCGGAAAGACGGAATGGCGATGACGACGAGGATGATGACCGGAACAAGCGTCCAGGCGACTTCCAGCAGCGTGTTGTGCGCGGTCTTGCTGGGAACCGGATTGCGGCGATGGTTGTAGCGCACGATCACCCACACCAGCAGCGCAAGCACCAGCAGCGTCACCAGCGTGATGATGACGAGAAGCTCCTTATGGAATTCCTCGATATCCACCATCACCGGCGTGACGGCCGGTTGAAAGCCTGTCTGCCAGTCCACGGGTAGAGCCGAAGCAGCCGTGGACCAGAGCAGCGCGCCACCCAGCGCGAACGCCCCCGACAACCCGGCGCCGATCTTTTTCAGAAACATCAGGCGACCTCGCAAAATCTTCCTCCACCCGCGCGCAGTTTTCACACGCTGCCCCCGGAATCCGGCAAGGATTTAGAGGGGCTAACCCCTTAAAGTCATTGCGACCTTATGGCACGGGGTGGCCGTTCGCGGTCGCAATCGCCATATTCCTTGCAGAACTCGCTCTTGCCCCGGAGTCGCAGCCATGACCGCACCCGACGACATCTTCTTCAAGCAACTCGACCGCAGCAACGTCCAGGCGCTGGTGGACGAATCGCTGCACGGCTCCGACGATGGCGAACTCTTCCTTGAATATAAGCAGAGCGAGACCTTCGCCTTCGACGACGGCCGCCTGAAAGCGGCGACCTTCGACACCACCCAGGGCTTCGGCCTGCGCGCCGTGGCGGGCGAGATGACGGGCTATGCCCACGCCTCCGATCTCTCCGAAGACGCGATCAACCGCGCGGGCGAGACGGTGAAGGCGGTGGCGAAGGGCCATGGCGGAACGCTCGCCCTGCCCCCGGCGCGCACCAACACCAAGCTTTATACGGACATAGACCCGCTGGGCACCGCCGGCTTCGAGACGAAGGTGAAGCTGCTGGCCGACATGAACGAATATGCGCGCAAGAAAGACAGCCGGGTGAAACAGGTGTCCGCCAGCCTCGCCGGGTCGTGGCAGGTGGTGGAGATCGTGCGGCCGGGCGGCGAGATCTATCGCGACGTGCGTCCGCTGGTGCGGATCAATGTGTCGGTCGTGGTGGAGAAAGACGGCCGCCAGGAAAGCGGCAGCTTCGGCGGCGGCGGCCGCGAGGGCTACGAATTCTATCTGCGCCCCGAATATTGGCAGGCGGCGGTGGACGAGGCGCTGCGGCAAGCAGTGGTGAACCTCTCCTCCATCCCAGCGCCCGCGGGCGAGATGAAAGTGGTGCTCGGACCGGGCTGGCCGGGCATCCTGCTGCACGAAGCCATCGGCCATGGCCTGGAAGGCGACTTCAACAGGAAGAAGACCAGCGCCTTCGCCGGACTGCTGGGCCAGCGCGTCGCCGCGCCGGGCGTGACGGTGGTGGATGACGGCACGATCGCGCAGCGCCGCGGCTCGCTCACCATCGACGACGAAGGCACGCCGACCTCGCGCACGGTGCTGATCGAGGACGGAATCCTCAAAGGCTTCATGCAGGACCGCCAGAACGCGCGGCTGATGGGCATGGCGCCCACCGGCAACGGACGGCGCGAAAGCCACGCGGCCAACATCATGCCGCGCATGACCAACACTTATATGCTGGCGGGCGACAAGGACCCCGGCGAGATTCTCGCCAGCGTGGACAAGGGCATCTACGCGACGAATTTCGGCGGCGGCCAGGTGGACATCACCAACGGCAAGTTCGTGTTCTCCTGCACCGAGGCCTACCTGATCGAGAACGGCAAGATCGGCCCCGCCATCAAGGGGGCGACACTGATCGGCGACGGCGCCACGGCGCTGACGAAGATCACCATGGTCGGCAACGACCTGAAGCTCGACACCGGCGTGGGCACCTGCGGCAAGAACGGACAGTCCGTGCCGGTGGGCGTCGGCCAGCCGACCCTGCGCATCGACGGCCTGACCGTGGGCGGCACGCAGCAGGCGGCATAGTTCTTCCTTCGGGCTGGAGGCGGGTATGGCCAACGACTACTGGTTTCGACCAAAGACGTTTGGATATGGCGCCGGTATGCCGCGGAACTGGAAGGGCTGGGCCTATCTGGTCGTGCTTCTCGGCGGCATCGTCGGGGGCAATTACCTCATCCAGCATTTCCTGCCGCGCGGGGACAGGAGCATGGCGCTTATCGCGGGCGCTGTTTTCTTCCTTCTGCCGATGGTCGCGCTCGCCATGTACAAGACCGGCGAAGATTGACGGGGTGGCGGGTTGATGCGCATCCGGCATGCGCATAGAGTATGCAAATGACCAGAAAGCGCCTTGAAGACCCTGCCCGCCGGTTTCACGCTGCGGCTGCGGTGAAGCCTCTCAAGTCCGCCGCCAAACGGGCGGTAAACGTCTCCGTCGATGCGGGGATTCTGGATGTGGCGAAGGGCATGAATATCAACCTGTCCCAGACGCTCGAAGACGCTTTGCGCAAACGCACGCAAGAGGAGCGGGACAGGCGCTTTCAGGACGAACATCGCGAAGCGATCGAAGCCCGCAACCGTTTCATCGAGAAGCATGGCATCTGGAGCAAGAAGTATCGTTCGTGGTGATCCAGTTCGACGTTTTCGAAAATCCCGACCCGGAGAGCGCCGAAGCGCATCCTTATTTCCTGATCCTGCAGGCCGACCGATTGAAGGAACTCAATACGAGGATTGTCGCGCCGCTCGTTGCTCCAAAGACGCTGCCGGGATTTGAGCGGTTGATGCCCGTTGTTTCGGTTGAAAATGAAACCTTCGTGGTGGATATCACCAATGTCGGCGTTTTCCCG
>JAFECN010000324.1 GCA_018242145.1 Pseudomonadota bacterium | reverse complement strand
AGTGTGAACAGTTCCTTAAACAAGCGGGTCAGCACCATGGCGTCGGCAATGTCGGTGACTTGCAGTTCGTCGAAACACAGCAGCGTAGTTTCATGGGCGATTTGCCGCGCGACCGGCGGAATTGGGTCGTCGCCATCGCTACGCCGCTCATGCTGTGCCCGTTCGCGCGCGGAAAGATCGTGCCATGCTTTGAGGCGCGCATGAATATCCAGCATGAATTCATGAAAATGCACGCGCCGCTTGGCCGGTGTTGCCGCCACAGTGTAAAACAAATCCATCAGCATCGATTTGCCGCGACCGACGCCGCCATAAAGGTAGATGCCCTTGGGAGCCAGTTTGCCGCCGAACCAGCGTAACCAGCCAGTTGTCCATTGTTTTCCGTTCGGCCGGTATTCGATCAATTCGTGATGCAACCGCTCCAGGCTGGTGATTGCACCGGCTTGATAGGCATCCGGCTGCAATTCGCCCGCTTCGAGCAAGGCATGGTATTCAGCTTCGGGGCCGTTTTTTTGTGCAGTTTTTGGCATGCTTCGACGGCGGATTATTCGCTAGAATGGGCAAATCTAGCCTGCCCGGCCAGCCAAACCAGAATTAGTACCGGCAATCCCAACAGCGTGGTAGCGATGAAAAAGTTTTCATAGCCGTAGGCATCGACAAATTCACCGCTGAAACCGGCAATGAATTTCGGCAACAACAGCATCACCGAGCTGAACAGCGCATACTGCGTGGCCGAATACGCCGCATTGGTCAAGCCGGACAAGTAGGCGATGAAGGCGCAGGAGGCGATTCCGGCGGAGAGATTGTCCGCCGAAATGGTGAAAATCAAACCACTGACGTCATGTCCGCGCCCCGCCAGCCAAACGAACAATAAATTGGTCGCGGCGGATAGCACGGCGCCAAGAAACAGCGTGCGCATGATGCCGATTTTCGCGGTCAGCATGCCACCGATCGCGGCACCGGCGATGGTCATGATCACGCCGTACACTTTGGAGATCGCTGCGACTTCGTCCTTGCTGTAACCCATGTCGACGTAAAACGGATTGCTCATCACGCCCATGACGACATCGGAGATGCGGTAAATCGCGATCAAACCGAGAATCAGCAGCGCTTTGTGGCCGTGATGCACGATAAAGTCGCGGAATGGCGCGATCAGCGCGCCGTACAACCAAACCAGCAGCGCTTTGACGCGATCCGGCATGGCCCAACGCGCCAGCGCGCGCTGCGCGATTTGCTCGTTTTCCGAAACGGTGCGGCTGTAGGGCACATCCGGTTCGCGGATGATCAGCGTGGTGACGATGCCGACCGCCATGCTGACGGCCATCGCCAGATACGCGAAGCGCCACGGCGCGTGATCGTACAGATCGGCGCTGGCATCGACCGCCGCCGCGATCCACAGCACACCGGCGGACGCGAGTATCATCGCGACGCGGTAACCGGCCTGGTAGGTTGCCGCCATCGCGCCTTGCAACTCCACCGCGACGGCTTCGATGCGGTAAGCATCCAGCGCGATATCCTGCGTCGCCGAGGCAAACGCCACGGCCAGCGCGAAAAACACCAGATGCGGCAGATTGACCACGGGGTCGGTCGTGGCCATGCCGATCAAGGCACCTACGATGACGATCTGCGACAGCAACAACCATGCGCGCCGCCGCCCCAGCCAGCGCGTCAGCAGCGGCAACGACAAGCGGTCGACCAGTGGCGACCACAGCCATTTGAAACTGTACGCCAGCCCGATCCAACTTAAGTATCCGATGGTCGCGCGATCAATACCCGCTTCGCGCAACCAAAACGACAGCGTGCCCATAATGAGCAGCAGCGGCAACCCAGCGGAAAATCCCAGCGACAGCATGCCGAGCACGCGAGGATGGGTGTAAATCCGCAGTGCTTGCGGCCAGCTGGAAGCGGCGGAAGAAGTCATAAGATGTGATCGTAATCGATGATCAATGGGGCATGATCGGAGAAGCGTTCGTCTTTGAAAATGGACACGCTGCGTGCGGTTTGCGCAATCGCGGGGGTGGCGATCTGGTAATCGATGCGCCAGCCGACATTTTTCGCCCAGGCCTGGCCGCGATTCGACCACCAAGTGTATTGATCGGGTTCGGTATTCAAGCGGCGGAATACATCGACAAAACCGATCTGGTCAAACACATTCGTCAACCAGGCGCGCTCTTCCGGCAGAAAACCGGAATTCTTCTGATTCGAGCGCCAGTTTTTCAGATCGATTTCCTTGTGCGCGATATTCCAGTCGCCGCACAAAATGATTTGCCGTCCGTTCGCTATCAGGTTCTGCAGGATCGGGAAAAATTGTTCCATGAAATAAAATTTTGCCGCTTGGCGGTGCTCGCCGCTGGAGCCGGATGGTAAATAAATCGACACGATGCTCAAATCGCCGAAATCTGCTTGCAAAAAACGCCCCTCGGCGTCGATGTCGGCAATGCCGATGCCTTCGACAACGCGATCCGGTTTCTTACGAGTATAAATACCAACGCCGCTGTAACCTTTTTGCTCGGCGCAATGAAAATAACCGTAAAAACCGTCCGGCGACTGCATGTGAACAGAGAGGTCGGGCAATTGCGCTTTCAATTCCTGCACGCAGACGACATCCGCCGTTTGCGCCGCCAGCCAGTTGAAAAAGCCTTTTTTATCAGCCGCGCGGATGCCATTTAAGTTCAGCGTT
>JAFECN010000323.1 GCA_018242145.1 Pseudomonadota bacterium | reverse complement strand
CTTGACCGCACGCTCCACATCCTTGCTCGCGCTCTTGGAATATTGACGGGCCATTCATTCCTCCTGACTGGCACTCATGCGGCAACTCAACCGGTGAAACCCGAAACCGGTTCCGGATTCCACGGCGGCGTCCGTTCAAGACAGGCCGTTATGGTTGGAATCATCTCGGTTGAACCCAATTACAAACACATTTGTCATGGCCCGCCGGAGTGCGGGCCACCCAGGTGACATCGGCTCTGCTGTCGAAGACTCGAACGCAGGGTCTGCGTTTCAACAGGCATCGGCGGCGCAGATTCCAACTGGGTGGCCCGCACTCCGGCGGGCCATGACATTTCGAGTGTTTGATAAATCGCTTTGCACTTTGCCCCACCTTGGACGGAGGGTTCTCCGTACCCGGACGACGTAATTCCCTGAATTGACTCGCAAAAGCGGAATTCCGCCCAAGATCTTGGGCCGTTGGGCATATTTTGGTTTTTACACTTTCTTAACCACATTCCCTAGTCAGACTCGGACCCCGCGCGTATCGTCTTGATTCCAATAGTGATTCGCCGCCAGACCGGGGCGAATTTGGGGGAATGGCGTTTATGCGTCCCAGGCGGGGCTCAGGAAGACGGCGAAGAACGGGCCGAAAGATGCTGGCGGGCGCGGCCGCGCTGGCGGCTTTCGCACCCCTGCCCGCCCTCGCCGCCACCACCGCGCAGGTCCTCGACGAGACCACCATGGTGGCCATCGCGGTGGGCACCGGCGCCGTCGCGCTCGCCATCGCCGCCGGATTGTGGGCGCTCGCCGAACAGCACATCTCGCTCCGCCTGCGCAGCGCCTTGCGCGGCGCGAACGCGCGCATGCGCGCCTCCGCCAGCGCGCGCGATGCGCTGATCGCCGCCGGAAAAGAGCCGCTGATCGTGTGGGGCCGCGACGGATCGGCATCGCATTCCTACGCGGGCGCCGAAGCGCTTCTGGATTCCTGCCTTGCGGGCGCCAACGCCACCGAACTTTCGCAAGCCATCGACGCGCTCAGCGATCGGGGCGTGCCGTTCCAGCTTACGGCGCATGACCGCAACGACCGTCCGGTGAAGCTGCGCGGGCGTGCCGTGGGCAGCATGGCGGCGGTGTGGCTGGAGCCGGAAGACATTTCCGCGAAAGAGGCCGCGCCGGATTTCCGTGGCGTTCTGGATGCGCTGCCCATTCCGGTGTGGCTGCGCGACAAGACGCTGTCGCTGGTGTGGGGCAACCGCGCCTTCGCCGCCGCTGCGGGCGCGAGCGATGCGGAATTCGCGGCGGGCCTGCAAACCGCGCTCGATCGCAGCGAGCGCGATCTTGCCGCCACCGCGCGCGCCGAAGGCCGCACCACCGAGGCCAAGCGCTTCGCCATCATGGGCGGGCAGCGCCGCGCGCTCGCCTTCACCCACACGCCCATCGAGGACGGCCGCATCGTCGGCAGCGCCATCGACGTCACCGATGTCTCCAACGCCGAAGCGAAATTGCAGCAGCATGTCGATGCCAATGCCGACACGCTGGACAAGCTCGCCACCGCCGTCGCCATCTTCGGGCGCGACCAGAAGCTCAGCTTCTACAACCGCGCCTTCCTGAAATTCTGGAACCTGCCGGACAACTGGCTGGACACCCATCCCACCGCCGGCGAAATCCTCGACCGCCTGCGCGAAGCGCGCCGCCTGCCAGAGCAGCGCGATTATCAGGCGTGGAAGCGCGGCTGGCTCGCCATGTTCGAAGCGCCGGGCGAGCAGCATGCCGAGGAACTGTGGCACCTGCCGGATGGCAAGACGCTGCGCATCGTTCCGCAGCCCCATCCCTTCGGCGGCCTCACCTTCCTGTTCGAGGACGTCACCGAGAAGATCTCGCTGGAAAGCTCCTACAACCAGCTCATCAAGGTGCAGTCCGCCACGCTCGACACCTTGCAGGAAGCCGTCGCCGTGTTCGGGCCGGACGGGCGCATAAAGCTGCACAACGCCGCCTTCGCGAAGATGTGGGACATGGAAGCCGCCGATCTTTCCGGCGAGCCGCACATCAACCGCATCGCGCAAAGCTGCGTCGAGCGCTTCGGCGACGAAGCGGAATGGCAGAAGCTCGTGGCCGCCATATCCTCCGGCTCCACGCGCAACCGCGATTTCGGCGAGATCGAGCGCAACGACGACAGCATCCTCTCCGTCTCGCTCGCGCCACTGCCCGATGGCGCCACGCTCGTCACTTTCGCCGATGTCACCGACCGCTTCCGCATCGAAAGCGCGCTGCGCGACCGCAACGAAGCGCTGGAAGCCGCCGACCAGCTCAAATCCGATTTCGTGCACCACGCCTCGTTCCTGTTCCGCGATCCCTTGAACGCTGTGCGCGGCTTCGCGGACATGCTGGCGGCGGGCGTGGCGGGCCCGCTCAGCGGCAAGCAGGCCGAATATGTGCGCGACATTCTTTCGGCGGCGGAGAAGCTCTCCGAAGTCACCAGCGATATCCTCGATCTGGCCATGATCGACAGCGGCACCATGCGGCTGGAACTGGCGCGCGTGGATCTCTACGAGCTTCTGCAGCGCGTCTCCGAGCCTCTGCGCCAGCACAGCGAGAGTCTCGACATCACGTTCACGCTGGATGTGCGCGAGGATATCGGGCAGGTCGTGCTCGATCCGCGCCGCGTCAGCCAGATCGTGTTCAACCTGCTCTCCAATGCGTTCCGCTTCACCCCGCGCGGCGGGCGCATCACGCTGGGCGCGCAGATCGTGGCCGACGATGTGCAGATCTATGTGCAGGATTCCGGCCCCGGCATCGCCGAAGACATGAAGGCGCAGGTGTTCGACCGCTTCAGCGCCAAAAGCCGCGAAGGCAAGCGCGCGGGCGCGGGGCTGGGCCTCGCCCTCGTGAACCGCTTCGTGGAGTTGCATGACGGCTGGGTGGAAATCGAAAGCACGCCGGGACAAGGCACCCTCGTCCGCGCCCATCTCCCCCGCCGGTTGCCCGACAGCGCACCGCCGAGCGATCAGCGCAACGTGGCGTGAGCGTCGCCTCGGGCGGATTTAATTGCCATCAATCAAATCAAAACGTGTCATGGCCCACCGGGGAGTGGGCCATCCAGGTGAAGCACGCTCAACTTCCGCAAGGAGAGTCTG
>JAFECN010000322.1 GCA_018242145.1 Pseudomonadota bacterium | reverse complement strand
GGTGGGACATTCCGCCGGCGCTGCGATCGCCGTTCAGATGACACAGGACGGCAGCATCGCGCCAAAAAAGATCGTCAGCATCAATGGCGCGCTGCTGCCGTTTCCCGGTGTGACGGCAGTCGCGTTTCCGGCACTGGCGAAACTTCTGTTTCTCAATCCCTTCGCCGCGCCGTTTCTGGCGTGGCGCGGTTCCGATCCCAAGGCGGTGGCGCGCCTGATCGAGGGCACGGGCTCGAAACTCGACGCGCGCGGCATCGATCTCTATGCGCGGCTTTTCCGCACCGAACGGCATGTCGCCGCCGCCGTGGGCATGATGGCGAACTGGGATCTGGTCGCGCTGAAACACGACCTTCCCAGGCTGCGCGTGCCGCTCATTCTTGTCACCGCCGATCGCGATCGCGCCGTGCCGCCCAGCGCCGCCGACACGGTGAAAGCCATCGTGCCGAAAGGCAAAGTGATCGCGCTGCGCGGCGCTGGCCATCTTGCGCATGAGGAACGTCCCGCCGAATTCGAAAAGATCATTCGCGAAGTGGCGTCATGCTGACGCGCGCGGACCCCAAGCCGCACGCCATCGTCATCGGCAGCGGATTTGGCGGGCTCGCGGCGGCCATACGGCTGGGCGCGCGCGGGTATCGCGTCACGGTTCTGGAAAAGCTCGATCAGCCGGGCGGGCGCGCCTGCGTGTTCCGGCAGGACGGCTTCACCTTCGACGCCGGTCCCACCATCATCACCGCGCCGCTCCTGTTCGAGGATCTGTGGACTCTTTGCGGCCGCACATTCTCCCGCGACATCGACCTGCGCGCGCTGGACCATTTCTACCGCATCCTGTTCGACGATGGCGGCCACTATGATTGCGTGGCGGGCGCGGATGCGATGAAGGCGGAAATCGCCCGCATCTCGCCGCGTGACGTCGAAGGCTATGAACGCTTCATGCGGCACAGCGAGGCGATCTTCCGTATCGGCTTCGAGCAGCTCGGCCATGTGCCGTTCGACTCGCTGATGGACATGGCGAAGATCGCGCCCGACCTGGCGCGGCTGCGCGGCGACCGCAGCGTCTATGATACCGCGGCGAAATTCGTGAAGCATCCGTATCTGCGCTTCGCGCTGAGTTTTCATCCGCTGTTCGTCGGCGGCAATCCCTTTCGCACGACGTCGATCTATTGCCTGATCTCGTTTCTGGAACGCCATTGGGGCGTGCATTTCGCGATGGGCGGAACGGGCACGCTGGTGCGCGGCCTGGCCGGCCTGATCGAAGGTCAGGGCAACGACATCCGCCTCGACAGCGAGGTTGCTGAGATCACGGTCGAAGCGGGGCGCGCGACGGGCGTTCGGCTCGCATCGAGCGAAACGCTTGCGTCGGATATTGTGGTGTCCAACGCCGACGCGGCCTGGACGTATGAGCATCTGCTCGCGAATGCGCCGCGCCGCCGCTGGAGCGATCGCAAGCTCGACCATGCGCGCTATTCGATGAGTCTCTTCGTCTGGTATTTCGGCACGAAGCGGAAATATCCGGACGTACCGCATCACACGATTCTCCTGGGGCCACGCTACCGCGAATTGATCGGCGATATTTTCGACAGCAAAATACTGGCGGAGGATTTCAGCCTCTATCTTCACCGGCCGACGGCCACCGATCCCGCGCTGGCGCCGGACGGTTGCGACGGCTTCTATGTGCTGTCGCCGGTTCCGCATCTGGACAGCGGCGTGGATTGGTCCCGAGAAGCGGAACGCTACCGGCGCGCCATCGCAAGGCGCCTGTCGGAAAAACTGCTGCCCGGTCTGGAAGATGCAATCGTCACCTCGCGGGTCTTTACGCCGCTGGACTTTCGTGATCGCCTGTCGTCGGTGAAGGGTGCTGCTTTCGGGCTGGAGCCGCTGCTGACGCAAAGCGCATGGTTTCGCCCGCATAACCGGAGTGAAGATGTCGAACATCTCTACCTCGTCGGCGCCGGCACGCATCCCGGCGCGGGCGTTCCCGGTGTCCTCTCCTCCGCCCGGATTCTCGACAAGGTTGTTCCCGATGCGTCCGCATTCGTCTGATTTCGCGAGCGACGCGGACCGCGCGGCCTGCAAGCGGATGATTCAGGCCGGATCGAAATCTTTTTCCGCCGCGTCGTTGCTGCTGCCGTCCGGCGTGCGCGCGGCGGCCTATGCGTTGTACGCCTTCTGCCGTCTGTCCGACGATCTGGTGGATGTCGAAGGCGGCTCGCTTGACGCAATCGCGCGGCTGCGCGCGCGCCTCGATCTGGCATATGCCGGAAATCCGGCGGATGGCGCGGTGGATCGCGCCTTCGCCGATGTCATCGCGCGCCATGCGCTGCCGCGCGCCTTGCCGGAAGCCTTGATCGAAGGACTGGAATGGGACGTGCGCGGCTTCGCCGGCGAGACGATCGAAGACACCTATGCCTATGGCGCGCGCGTGGCCGGCGCTGTCGGCGCGATGATGACGGTGCTGATGGGCGTGCGCGATCCGCACGTTCTGGCGCGGGCCTGCGATCTGGGTGTCGCCATGCAGCTCACCAATATCGCGCGCGATGTCGGCGAGGACGCGCGCAACGGCAGGCTTTATCTGCCGCGCGCCTGGCTGCGCGAAGAAGGCGTCGATCCCGATGCGTGGCTTGCACGGCCGGAATGGTCACCGGCCATCGGCGCGGTGGTGCGGCGCCTGTTGCAGGATGCCGACCGGCTCTATGTCTGCGCGCAGAGCGGTGTTGCCGGGCTTCCCGTTTCCTGCCGCCCGGCGATCTTCGCGGCGCGCCATCTGTATGCGGCGATCGGCGACGAGATCGGGCGCAACGCTTTCAATTCGATCGGCAGCCGCGCGCGGGTTTCCACTTCGCGCAAGGCGCGGCTGATGGCGGTTGCGCTGGCCGATGCGGCGCTTCCGCGCTCTGTCGCCACGGCACCGGCGTTGCCGCAAACGCAATTTCTGGTCGATGCCGTCGCGCAATCGCAAATTTCCATCCAGCGCCCGGTGGAGAACCGGATTCTCTGGGTGGCAGAACTTTTCGTTTCGCTTGGCGAACGTGATCGGATGCGGGGCGTTCGCGCGTAGAACACCTGCAACTGCGGGCAAGCTCGATGAATCCTGTTTTCATGATCGAATTTCTGGGTTTCGATCTCGCGGTCGTTGCGTGGGCCGGTTATGAATTGTGGTCCCTGCGCCGCAGCAAATGGCCCGAGGACCAGAAGCCGGAACAACCCGCCTCAACCGAACCGCCGCGGCATCCGGAAAGGTAGCATTGCGCGCACCAGGGGCGATGCCACCCGCTGCAGCGACAGGCTTTCATGGAAGGCTTGGGTTTGCTCGCCGTAAAGGCGGGTTTGCAGCAAAGACCGCGCATAGAACGGCGTGTCTTCCAGTGTTTTATCGATCCGCACCGAAGAACCGTCGTCCGCGCGCGTCTGGCGCCGGATGCGCCAACCCGTCATGGGCAGTTCCGCAAGCGGCGGCGGTTCTTTGGGGGTGATGGTGCCGTCGGGCGCGAAGCGCAGCGCAAGCGAGGCTTGCGTGCCGTCGCGCCGCGTCGCGTCGTAGAGCACGACCGCGTCTTTCGCCAGATGCGCGCGCGACCATGTCCATGACTCGAAACCGGCTTCAAGGGGTTCCGCGCCGAAATTGCTGTCGAGATAAGCGCTGCCATTCCAGCTCAGATCGGGACATTCGAGCGCGACGTCGATGCGTGCCATCGGCGCGATGGGCTGCCAGATGTGGTTGCCCGCCGCATCCAGAATGAATGATCTCTCCGGAAACGCCGCGGGCGTGACACGGATCGTGCCGCGGATGCGCCGGGGAATCGGCGCGCCGATTTCATCGATGTCGATCTTCAGCGTGCCGCCCTGCCATTGCAGCGAACTGGGACCGATCTGCAGGCGGCGTTCGCTGCGCGCGACCGCGCGCCGGCTGCGCTCCGTCATCGCCCAGCGCGCGCCTGGCGCGCCGTAAAGCGCGATGTTGACGGCGCAGTGGTTGAGCGGATCGCCGCGTCCGCTCCAGGCGTAATAGGGCGAGAACACGCTGCCGACAAAAGCGATCAGCGTGATCGCGTGACGCCCGTCGCCGCTGATGCCGTCGAGATACCACCAGAGATAGCCGCTCGGCGGAACCGGCGCATCGAAGCGCGGTCCGAAACGAGGCGCGTCGCGGCCAGATGTCCAGAAAGCGCCGCCATCGGCACGCCCGCGCCCGGATGCGTCGAGCCGCCCGCCAGATAAAGGCCCGCGATGCGCGTCGCCGATCCCGGCCGCTGAAACGACGCCATCCATCCGTGCGATGCCCGGCCGTAAAGCGCGCCGCCCGTCGCGGGAAACATCCGGTGAAAATCCGTTGGCGTCGTCGCCGCGATGGCGTCCGGCGTCACCGTCAGTCCGCAGCGTTGCAGACGTTCGAACATCCGTGTCCGGCATGATGCGATATCCTCGGAAGAAAATTGTTTGTGGTCGCCGATGGCGGGCGCGTTGACGAGCAGGAAGAGGCGGTCTTTGTCCGGTTGAACCGCGCCGTCGCTGCGATCCTGCGCGCAGACATAGACGGTTGGCGCAACAGGCAACCGCGCGCGTTTGAAGATGTCCTCGAACTCGGCGGCATAATCGTTCGAGAAGAAGACATTGTGATGCAGCAGCGGAAAGCCTTGTGTTTTCGCAACGGCTGCCCACGTTATCGCGGATAGCGCGCGATCCTTTGCGCGTATCGCTTTTGTGGCGTGCGCCACGTCTTTGCCGAACAAGCCATCCTCCAGCGCGGCGGCGTCGGCATTGACGACGACGCTGTCCGCTTCGATCCGTTCGCCCGATGCGAGAACAACACCCGACACGCGATTGTTTGCGGCGAAGATGCGTTGCACGTCTTCGCCAAAGCGAAACGCGACGCCTTTCTCGCGCGCCAGTTTCTCCAGCGCTTCCGCCAGCCGCTGCATCCCGCCATCGACAGTCCACACGCCATCCTGCTCGACATGCGCGATCAGCATGAGCGTTGCGGGCGCGAGGAATGGCGAGGAGCCGTTATAGGTTGCGTAGCGTCCGAACAATTGGCGCAGGCGCGGATCGTGGAAATGTTTGGAGAGCGCGCGCCACATCGTTTCGAACGGCCGGATGCCGAAGAGCGCCGCGGGCCGGTCGAGGCCGATGCGCGCGGTGAGACTGATAGGGTTGGGACGCGGCGACGACAGGAACGGTTCTTTCAAGGTGCGATAGATGGTGCGGGCTTCGTCGCAGAAGGCGAGAAACCGCTTTGCTTCGGCCGGCGACGAGAACTCGGAGACGGCCTCCGCCGCCCGCTTCACATCGGCGAACAGGTCGAAGCGTTCATTTTCGCTCCAGGCATGGCGCGCCAACGTCGCGAGCGGGGACAGCGAAACATAATCCTCGAAAGAGGCCCCGGCCCGCGCGAACAAGTCCTCGAATACCCAGCGCATGGTGAAGACCGTCGGGCCGCTGTCGATGCGCCGGCCCGCGATGTCTGCCTCGCGCATCTTGCCGCCGGCCTTCTCGGCTTTCTCGATGACCGTCACGGCCATGCCCTGTGACGCCAGATCGATGGCGCAGGCCAGACCGCCGATCCCGGCACCGATGACGACAATCATGCACGTCCTTTCCGGAAAAGCCGATTGACGAGCGCTCACCGGGTGTTACCATATGTCTAGTTTAGTTGACAGTTTCTTGTGCCTTGTTCGTATGACGTTTGGCCCTATGGGCAGGAGGCGTACCGTGGACGCAGGCGAGCGAATCGAACAGGCCCTGGAACTCGCGGTCGGCCGGGCCGAGGCCGAGAATGGGCCCCCGCAGCTCGCCGCTGCTATTCGCCACGCCGTGTTTTCAGGGGGCGCCCGGGTCCGCCCGCGCCTGACCCTCGCCGTCGCCGAAGCCTGCGGTGGGGATGAACCCGCCATCGCCGATGCCGCCGCCGCCGCTATCGAAATGCTGCATTGCGCCTCGCTGGTGCATGACGATCTGCCCTGTTTCGACAACGCCGACACGCGCCGCGGCAGGCCTTCGGTGCATGCGCTCTATGGCGCGCCGCTGGCGCTTCTGGCGGGCGATGCGTTGATCGTCATGGCCTTTGAAACCCTGGGTCGCAGCGCTTCCGGCGCACCGCAGCGCCTGGTGCCGTTGATCGCCACCGTTACGCGCGGCGTTGGTGCGCCGTTTGGGATCGTGGCGGGGCAGGCGTGGGAAAGCGAGCCGAATCCGCCACCGGAGCAATATCGCTGCGCCAAGACCGGCGCACTTTTCGTGGCCGCAACCATGTCCGGCGCACTGGCCAGCGGTGGCGACCCGGCGCCATGGCGTTCGCTTGGGCATCGCCTGGGCGAGGCCTATCAGGTGGCGGACGATCTTCTCGACGCCGTTTCGACCAAGGACGAAGGCGGAAAGCCGGTGGGTCAGGATGTGGCGCTTGGCCGTCCGAACGCGGTAGCCGAGCTCGGGATTGCCGGCGCCGTGGAAAGGCTGGAAATGCTGGTCGAATCCGCCATCTCCGCCATTCCGTCCTGTCCGGGCGAGAACGAGCTTCGGGAGCTGGTGCGGATGCAGGCCGTGCGTCTGGCGCCCAAGCGGCTGCTGCGCTGCGCCGCGTAAACCCAATGGTGACGGGCGTTCCGGCGATGGCGGCACCCGCATCCAGACGATCTTGGCGCGAACGCTGGCTCGGTTTGCGCAACGCTCTGATTGCGAGCCCGCGTTTCCAGCGCTGGGCCGCGGGATTTCCGCTGACGCGCCCCATCGCGCATCGCAATGCCCGCGCGCTGTTCGATCTGGTGGCCGGGTTTGTTTATTCGCAGGTGCTGGCGGCCTGCGTCCGCCTGCGCGTATTCGACATGCTCGCCGATGGTCCGCGCGCGATTTGCGATCTCCCGCCGCGTCTGCGCCTGACCGAGGACGCGACGATCCGTTTGCTCAAGGCCGCGGCGGCTTTGAATCTCGCCGAACAACTGCCGGATGGACGTTTCGCGCTCGGTCCGCTGGGTGCAGCGCTGCGGGGCAATCCTTCATTGGTGTCGATGATCGAGCATCATGCGATGCTCTATGCCGATTTGTCCGATCCCGTTGCTCTGTTGCGCGGTGAGCTGGAAAGCCCGCAATTAAAGGCTTTTTGGGCCTATGCGAAGAACCCCGATCCCGCCGCTGCAATGTCCGGAGAGGTGCGCGCCTACTCGGCGCTCATGGCGGACTCACAGGCGCTGGTGGCCGATGAGGTGCTGGACGCCTATCCGCTGAAGGGCCGCAACAGGCTGCTTGATATGGGCGGCGGTGAAGGTGTGTTTCTCGGTGCGGCGGCGGCACGATATCCGGCGCTGGATCTCATGCTCTTCGATCTGCCGGCGGTAACGGCGCGCGCGCAAAAACGGTTCGAGGCGAATGGGCTGGGCGCACGGGCGCAGGTCTTTCCGGGCGATTTCTTTCGGGACCCATTGCCCACCGGGGCGGACACGGTTTCCCTGGTTCGGGTCCTCCACGATCACGACGATGATTTTGCGCTGGCGATTCTGCGCAAAATCCACGCTGCGCTGCCAAAAGGCGGCATTTTGCTGGTGGCGGAGCCCATGTCCGGCACGGCCGGGGCGGCCCCGGCCGGCGACGCCTATTTCGGGTTCTATCTCGCCGCGATGGGGAGCGGTCGGCCCCGCACTGTGAACGAAATCGCGGATTTCCTGCGCCAGACCGGATTCAGCCAGGTTCGGTCCGTTGCCACCCGGACTCCGATGGTCATCCGCGTGCTGGTAGCCTCTGCCTGACTTCAAGGGCTCGGCCGGAGAGAGTGTAAATTTAGATTGACAACACTCTGTGTCATCTTAGTCTGACGCTTGGAGCCGCACCCTTCGGGTTCGGCCCACCCTTGAGGGGTTACGGCAGAGATGTCGGACATGGACACGGTTGCAGTCGTTATGGAAGGCCCGGAGCAGCTCTCGCTCCGTCGCCTCGCACTGCAAGCATTTGCCGCCGACGACGTTGTTGTCGATATCGACTGGAGCGGCATCAGCACCGGAACCGAGCGCCTGCTTTGGACAGGACGCATGCCGCCGTTCCCCGGAATGGGCTATCCGCTGGTGCCTGGCTATGAATCCGTCGGCCGTGTCGTCGACGCCGGCACTGGCGCGAAAGCGCGTATCGGCGATCAGGTTTTCGTACCCGGCGCTTCCTGTTTCAAGGATGCGCGCGGGCTTTTCGGCGGCGCCGCGCGGCGGCTTATCGTTCCGAGCGCGCGCGCCATATCGATCAACGATCGCATTCGTGAACAGGGCGTGCTCATCGCCCTGGCCGCGACGGCCCAGCACGCTATTGGTACCGGCTCTCCCCCTAGTCTGATCGTCGGCCATGGCGTGCTGGGACGGCTGCTCGCGCGCCTGACCATCGCCGCCGGCCATCCCGCGCCAACGGTATGGGAAACCAACGCCACGCGCGTTGCGGGCGCGCAAGGCTACAGCGTCGTTCATCCGGATACGGACGATCGCAGGAACTACGACGTCATCTACGACGTCAGCGGCGATTCCGGCATTCTGGACACATTGATCGGCCGCCTGGCGAAGGGCGGGGAGATTGTTCTGGCGGGCTTCTACGAAAAGCCGCTGTCGTTCGCGTTTGCGCCGTCCTTCCTGCGCGAGACGCGCATCCGCGTTGCCGCGGAATGGAAACCGGAAGACCTGGGCGTGACTCTGGCCGCGATCGATGACGGCCGCCTTTCGCTCGACGGATTGATCACGCATCGCATGGACGCCGCGAACGCCAACGAAGCGTATCGCACCGCCTTTGGCGACGCATCCTGCCTGAAAATGATCATCGACTGGAGAGGCTGCGCATGACCGTCGTGCTGGACCATCGCCGTTTGCGCGAGGAAGCCGCCATCGAGCCCGATCCGCCGATCACGGGCGAGGCGACGAAGGAAACGCAGATTATTGCGATCTACGGCAAGGGTGGCAGCGGCAAGAGCTTCGCGCTCTCCAACCTCAGCTACATGATGGCCCAGCAGGGCAAGCGCGTGCTGCTTATCGGCTGCGATCCGAAAAGCGATACCACGTCCCTGCTGTTCGGCGGCAAATCCTGCCCCACTATCATCGAGACGTCGGCGAAGAAAAAGCTCGCTGGCGAGGAGGTGAAGATCGAGGACGTCTGCTTCAAGCGCGACGGCGTTTTCGCGATGGAGCTGGGCGGCCCGGAAGTGGGCCGCGGCTGCGGCGGGCGCGGAATCATTCACGGTTTCGAGTTGCTGGAGAAGCTGGGCTTCCACGAGTGGGGCTTCGACTATGTCCTGCTCGATTTCCTGGGCGACGTGGTTTGCGGCGGCTTCGGCCTGCCGATCGCCCGCGACATGTGCCAGAAAGTCATCGTCGTCGGCTCCAACGACCTGCAATCGCTTTACGTCGCGAACAACGTCTGCTCGGCGGTCGAATATTTCCGCAAGCTCGGCGGCAATGTCGGCGTCGCGGGCATGGTCATCAACAAGGATGACGGCACCGGCGAAGCGGCGGCGTTCGCCAAGTCGGTCGGCATTCCCGTGCTGGCCGCGATCCCGGCCAATGAAGACATCCGCCGCAAATCGGCGAACTATCAGATCATCGGCATGCCCGGCAGCGAATGGGCGCCGCTGTTCGAAGAGTTGGCGTTGAACGTCGCCGAAGCGCCGCCGGTGCGGCCCAAGCCGCTGACCTCCGACGGTCTGCTCGGCCTTTTCTCCGCCGATATCACCGGCTCCGCCTACAAGCTCGAACCCGCGTCGCAAGCCGACATGCGCGGCACGGAATTCGTCGAAAAGAAAACCCTCGAAGTCATTTACGATCAGGTCTGAAGCAGCCATGGACGAACGCACCCATTCCGGCACGCACGATACGGAGATCGTCTATGACGATGCCGCATCCGCGCCGCTGTCGAATGGCGATGCGGTGGCCATGACGGCAAGCGAACCGGAGCCCGTCGCATTGGCGCAATCGGCAGACGGCATCGGCTGTCATGCCGGCGCCAAAACGATGCACGCGGCGGCGCGCGCGGCGGGCAAGTCGGAAATCCTCGCGCGATACGCAAGCGACTATCCCAAAGGGCCGCACGACCAGCCGCAAAGCATGTGCCCGGCCTTCGGCTCGTTGCGCGTCGGCTTGCGCATGCGCCGCACGGCCACGATCCTGTCCGGGTCGGCCTGCTGCGTGTATGGCCTGACCTTCACGTCGCATTTCTATGGCGCGCGCCGCACGGTCGGTTACGTCCCGTTCAATTCCGAAACGCTCGTCACCGGCAAGCTGTTTGAAGACATCCGCGAGGCGGTGTTCAAAGTCGCCGATCCGGAACTCTACGACACGGTTATCGTCACCAATCTTTGCGTGCCCACGGCGTCGGGCGTGCCGTTGCAGCTACTGCCGAAGGAAATCAATGGCGTGCGCGTCATCGGCATCGACGTGCCCGGTTTCGGCGTGCCGACCCATGCGGAAGCCAAGGACGTTCTGGCAGGCGCGATGCTCAAATACGCGCGCACAGAAGTAGAAGCCGGTCCCGTCGCCGCGCCGCGCAGCAGGAGCGACAAGCCGACCGTCACGCTGCTGGGCGAAATGTTTCCGGCCGATCCCGTAGGCATCGGCATGATGCTGGAGCCGCTCGGCCTTGCCGCCGGTCCCGTCGTGCCGACGCGCGAATGGCGCGAACTCTACGCGGCGCTGGATTGCGCGGCCGTGGCGGCGATCCATCCCTTCTACACCGCCTCGGTGCGGGAGTTCGAAGCAGCGGGCCGCATGGTCATTCCGTCCGCGCCGGTTGGCCGGGACGGAACGGCGGCATGGCTCGACGCCGTCGGCAAGGCCTGCGGCATCGCGCAGTCCAAAGTCGACGCGGCGAAAAACAAATTCCTCGGCGCCATCGCGGGTGCGCTCGGTGCCACGCCGATCAAGGGCCGCATCACCATCTCCGGGTATGAAGGCAGCGAGCTTCTGGTGGCGCGCCTTCTGATCGAAAGCGGTGCCGAGGTGCCTTATGTCGGCACCGCCTGTCCGCAGACGCGCTGGTCCGATCCGGACCGCGAATGGCTCGAAGCCAAAGGCGTGACGGTGCAATACCGCGCCTCGCTGGAGCAGGACAAAGCCGCCGTCGATTCCTTCGCGCCGGATCTGGCCATCGGCACCACGCCGGTCGTGCAGCACGCCAAACAGAAATCCATTCCCGCGATGTATTTCACCAATCTGATTTCCGCGCGGCCGCTGATGGGACCGGCGGGCGCCGGTTCTTTGGCGCTGGTCGTCAATTCGGCCATCGCCAACAAGGAACGCTTCGACCGCATGTCGGAATTTTTCGAAGGCGTCGGCGACGGATACGCCACCGGGGTCTGGACGCAGACGCCGAAGGACCGCCCGGAATTCAAGCTCAAATACGCCAAGCAGCAGGCCGCGCTCGCGAAAGCCGAGGAGGCGGTCGGAGCATGACACTCATCCTCGATCACGATCGCGCCGGTGGCTATTGGGGCGCCGTCTATACTTTTACCGCCATCAAGGGCCTTCAGGTCATCATCGACGGCCCGGTCGGCTGCGAGAATCTGCCGGTAACGTCGGTGCTGCATTACACCGATGCGTTGCCGCCGCACGAGCTTCCCATCGTCGTCACCGGCCTCGGCGAAGAAGAACTCGGCAAGACCGGAACGGAAGCGGCGATGAAGCGCGCGTGGGGCACGCTCGATCCGCATCTGCCGTCCGTGGTCGTCACCGGATCGATTTCCGAAATGATCGGCGGCGGCGTGACGCCGGAAGGCACCCACATCACGCGCTTCCTGCCGCGCACCATCGACGAGGATCAGTGGCAAAGCGCCAACCGCGCGATGACCTGGCTGTGGACGCAGTTCGGCCCGAAGAAGGTGCCGAAGATGCGCGCGCGCGGCGAAGGCGCAAAGCCGCTCGTCAATATCATCGGGCCGATCTACGGCACCTTCAACATGCCGTCCGACCTCGCGGAGATCCGCAGGCTGGTCGAGGGCATCGGTTGCGAAATCAACATGGTGTTCCCGCTCGGCAGCCACCTTGCCGATGTGCGCAAGCTCGCCGACGCCGAAGTGAACATCTGCATGTACCGCGAATTCGGCAGGCAGCTTTGCGAGATGCTGGAGCGGCCTTATCTGCAGGCGCCCATCGGCCTCGAATCGACCACGAAGTTCCTTCGCAAGCTGGGCGAACTCACGGGCGTCGATCCGGAGCCGTTCATCAAGCAGGAGAAGCACACGACGATCAAGCCGCTCTGGGATCTGTGGCGGTCGGTAACGCAGGATTTCTTCGGCACCGCCAGCTTCGCCATCGTCGCGACCGAGACCTATGCCCGCGGCATCCGCAATTTTCTCGAAAACGACATGGGGCTTCCCTGCACCTTCGCCTTCGCCCGTTCGGCCGGTGTGAAGCCGGACAACGCCGCGGTGCTGGAAGCCATCAAGACCAAGCCGCCGCTCATTCTCTTCGGCAGCTACAACGAGCGCATGTACGCGGCGCAATGCGGCTCGCGCGCGATGTATGTGCCCGCGTCTTTCCCCGGTGCGGTCATCCGCCGCCACACCGGCACGCCGTTCATGGGTTATGCCGGCGCGACCTATCTGGTGCAGGAAGTCTGCAACACGCTGTTCGACGCGCTGTTTCATATCTTGCCGCTGGCGGGCCAGCTCGACCAGGTCGAGGCGACGCCGGCGCGCTTCCACGTCGAATTGCCATGGGATGCGGACGCGAAGTCCGAACTGGACAAGCTCCTCGATGCGCAACCGGTTCTCATCCGCATTTCCGCGGCCAAGCGCTTGCGCGATGCCGCAGAACGCGCCGCGCGCCAGGCCGGCGATACGCTCGTCACGCAGGCCCATCTGAAATCGGCACAGGATCTTTCGCGGGGGCAGGCCGCATGAGCCGCTACGCACAACGCAAACAACACGAATTGTCCGCACGTCGCGGACTCCCGGTCGGCGCATCGGCTTTCGCTGCGTCGGTATTGCCCGGAGCAAGTGCTCCGGTACCACAAAGGCCTTTTTGGAGGTGTTCAAATGGCTGATAGAGACGAGCGTACCGGGACCCTATCGGGTCTCACTGAGGCGGAAGCCAGAGAGTTCCACAGAATCTTCATGACCAGCTTCGTGATCTTCACGCTGATCGCGATCGCTGCTCACGTCCTTGTGTGGATGTGGCGTCCGTGGTTGCCGGGACCGACCGGGTACTCGGAGCTTCAATCGGGAGCGCATTACGCCGCGCTTCTGGTTTCCAATAACTTCGCATAGGGGGAAATCACATGTGGAGAATTTGGACTCTGTTCGACCCGCGCCGGGCATTGGTGGCGCTGGCGATCTTCCTGTTCGCCCTGGCGTTGTTGATCCACTTCATCCTGTTGAGCACAAGCCGCTTCAACTGGATCGAAGGGCCCAAGCCGATGAAGACCTCGGCTGTGATCACCAGCACAGACTTCGCCTAAAACGTGCGGCCCGAAAGGGCCTCACGATCCTTCGCGAGAGACGGGTTCGAACAGGTCGGATTCGTCTCCCGCATCCACTCCAGCGATAAGCCGCGTGCTGGGCGCGAGGTTTCCGGGGTAAGAGACATGGCACTGCTGAGCTTCGAAAGAAAATATCGCGTTCGCGGGGGCACCCTGATCGGGGGCGATCTTTTCGATTACTGGATCGGGCCGTTCTACGTCGGGTTCTTCGGCGTCACGACCGCTTTGTTCGCATCTTTGGGCACGGCGCTTATCTTCTACGGCGCGGCGCTGCAGGGTGTCTGGAATCCCTTCCTCATCAGCATCAATCCGCCGGATGTTTCTTACGGATTGAGCTTTGCACCGATAAAGGCAGGCGGCCTTTGGCAGATCATCACGGTCTGCGCGCTTGGCGCGTTCATCTCCTGGGCGCTGCGAGAGGTGGAAATCTGCCGCAAGCTGGGCATCGGCTATCATGTTCCGGTCGCCTTCAGCTTCGCCATCCTCGCCTATTTCACTCTCACGGTGATCCGCCCGGTGCTGCTCGGCGCCTGGGGCTTTGCATTCCCCTACGGGATATTCAGCCATCTGGATTGGGTGTCCACCACCGGCTACGAGTTCGGCAATTTCCACTACAACCCCGCGCATATGATCGCGGTCAGCTTCTTCTTCACCACATGCTTCGCACTCGCGCTGCACGGCTCGCTCATCCTGTCCGCCGCCAATCCCGGCAAGGGCAAGGTGATGAAGACGCCCGAGCATGAAGACACCTTCTTCCGCGACTTCATCGGCTACTCGATCGGGCCATTGGGCATTCACCGCCTTGGCCTCTTCCTGGCGCTGTCCGCGGTGCTCTTCAGCGCAGTCTGTATCGTGATCTCCGGGCCCTATTGGTCGCAGGCCTGGGATCAGTGGTGGCTGCCGCTCTGGCAACTCGTCGATCCGGGATCGATGACGCCGCCGCCTTACCCTGGCCCCGGACTCTGAGGAGAAACGCAGATGGCTCGCTACCAAAATCTCTTCACGCAAGTGCAGGTCCGCGCCAATCCCGATCTGGGCGTGGCCCTTCCGAGCGGCGCCTACCCGCGCTCATGGAAGCCGTTCTTCATCGGCTGGTTGGGCAAGTTCGGCAACGCGCAGATCGGGCCGATTTATCTCGGTGGCCTCGGCATGGCGTCGCTGTTCTGCGGCTTCATCGCGATCGAGATCATCGGGCTTAATATGTGGGCGTCGGTGGGCTGGGATCCGCTGAAGTTCATCGTCCATCTGCCGTGGCTCTCGCTAAAACCGCCGGGCCCACAATGGGGCCTGCAAATCCTTGTGCCGCTCAGCGAAGGCGGGTGGTGGCAGATGGCCGGCTTCTTCCTCACGGCGTCGATCCTGCTGTGGTGGGCGCGGACCTATCGCCGCGCGCGGGCGCTCGGTCTCGGCACGCATGTCGCTTGGGCGTTCGCGTCGGCGATCTGGCTTTACCTGGTGCTGGGCTTCATCCGCCCGGTGATGATGGGAAGCTGGAGCGAATCCGTTCCGTTCGGAATCTTCCCGCATCTGGACTGGACCAACAATTTCTCGCTGCTGCACGGCAATCTCTTCTACAACCCGTTCCACTGCCTCTCGATCGCCTTCCTCTACGGATCGGCGCTGCTCTTTGCGATGCATGGCGCGACGATCCTCGCTGTCACGCGCTATGGCGGCGACCGGGAGCTGGACCAGATCACCGATCGCGGCACGGCTGCGGAACGCGCCGGCCTCTTCTGGCGCTGGACGATGGGCTTCAACGCTTCGATGGAATCCATCCATCGCTGGGCGTGGTGGTTCGCGGTGCTGACGCCGCTGGTCGGCGGCATCGGCATCCTGCTGACTGGCACGGTCGTCGACCAATGGCGCGACTGGGCGGTGCTGCATCACTACGCGGTGTCCGACCAATACATCGCGCCGCCGCTGCCGATGCCGCCGCAATGATGTGACGCGACCGGGAAAATGCCAGCGGCTCCGCTTCGGCGGGGCCGTTTGTGTTTCTCCAATCTTGAATCCTCCCTGACGCATGCCTGGCGGTTCTCGTTGTTGCTCACAGCGGAGCGCGGCGCCGCAGCCACGCTGCCGAAGCGGGCCTTATGGATGGAGTGACGGCTTTGGTGTGTTCGCGGTGACCGCGAGCCCGTCTGCTTATCCGCTTGGGAGCGAAGCCCAGGGTTCACGCTTGCCGTCGCACGATCCCCGCTCGAACGGTTGGGGCGTGGCTACTTTGGACTGGAGCAATGCGTTGCTTCAGAATCCCAGCTCGTCCCACCGCTCCAGATAAATCCGAAGCCAGGGCGTAAAGTCTTCTCGGCTGGAGTCGATCTCGGCTTGCAGCCTTTCGCGCGCTATCCAGCGCGTCTGTGTCACCTCGGCTGGATCGGCGGCAATGCGCAGGGTCCTTCTGTCGGCCGAGCCGTAAAACACCTGAACGCGCTCATGCTCGACCAACCCGTGGCCAACTGGCGCCTTGTAGGTGATGACGTGTGCCGCCTTCAACGCGATCCTGAAGCCGAGTTCTTCGTGCAGGCGGCGCGCGGCGGCGTCCTCTACCGTCTCGCCCCAGTTGGGATGCGAGCAGCAGGTGTTCGCCCATTGGCCGCCGGAATGATATTTGCCGGTCGCGCGGCGCTGGATCAGCATCTCCTCGCCGCTGAACACGAAAACCGATACCGCCTGATGCAGCAGGCCGCGCCGATGCGCCGCCATCTTCTCGATGGGAAAGAGCGCGCCGTCCTCGGCGATGGCGGGAATAATGGTTGGGCTCTGCGCGGTTTCCGCTCGGCGAAGGGCTTGGGAAGACATCGCAGATCGCCTCGTGCCGCGAAGGACAAAGAAACGGCGCGCGAGGTCCGGCCTCGCGCGCCGTTTGGGTTTATGCCGCGGTCGCGACGCGGGCCAATGCGCAATGCGACCAGATCTCGGAGAGCGCGGTCACCAGCTTGTCGATATCGGCGTCCGAATGGACGGGTGAGGGGGTGAAGCGCAACCGCTCGGTGCCGCGCGGCACGGTCGGATAGTTGATCGGCTGGACATAGATGCCGTGATTGTCGAGCAGCCAATCGCTGATCATTTTGCACTTCTTGGGATCGCCGACCATCACCGGAATGATGTGGCTCGGATTCTCGATCATCGGGATACCCATGGCGCGCAGGCGGTGGCGAACCTTGGCGACGCGCTCCTGATGGCGGGCGCGTTCGGCGCCGCTGACCTTCAGATGCTTGACGCTGGTGAGCGCGCCCGCGGCCACGGCCGGCGGCAGAGACGTCGTGAAGATGAAGCCGGAGGCGTAGCTGCGCACGAAGTCGCACATCGCGGCGCTGCCGGCGATATAGCCGCCCATCACGCCGAAGGCCTTGGCCAGCGTGCCTTCGATCACAGTGATGCGGTGCATCAACCCTTCGCGCTCGGCGACGCCGCCGCCGCGCGGGCCATAGAGGCCGACGGCGTGGACTTCGTCGATATAGGTCATGGCGCCGTATTTGTCGGCGACGTCGCAGATCTCCTTGATCGGCGCGATGTCGCCGTCCATCGAATAGACGGATTCGAACGCAATCAGCTTGGGGCGCGATGGATCGATCTTGGCCAGCTTGGCTTCCAGATCGGCCACGTCGTTGTGCTTGAAGCGGATGCATTCTGCGCGGCTGTGGCGGATGCCTTCGATCATCGAGGCATGGTTGAGTTCGTCCGACAGCACCACGCAGTTCGGCATCTTCGACGCCAGCGTGCCTAGCGCCGCCCAGTTGGAGACGTAGCCGGAGGTGAAGACGAGCGCGGCTTCCTTGTCGTGCAGTTCCGCCAATTCCTGCTCCAGCAGGACGTGGAAATGGTTGGTGCCGGAGATGTTGCGCGTGCCGCCCGCGCCGGCACCGCATTTGTCGAGCGCTTCGTGCATCGCGGCAATCACGGCCTTGCTCTGCCCCATGCCGAGATAATCGTTCGAGCACCAGACGGTTACGTCGTGCGTCTTGCCTGCATCATGCCGCGTCGCCGCCGGAAAGCTGCCGTTGCGCCGTTCCAGATCGGCGAACACGCGATAGCGGCCTTCCAGGCGCAAGGCATCGAGCTGGTCCACGAAAAAGGCTTCGTAGTTCATGGCGTTTCTCCTTCAATTACGGCGGACGCCGCTGCACGCGGGGCAATGGCCGGTTTCATGGTGGCCGTCATGGCAGCGCCTTGTCGATGGGCTTGGTTGTGGCGGGAATTGCCCAGCGCCACAACGTGGCATCGGGCAGCGGCAACAACATGAAGAAATGTTCCAGCATGGCCAGTGCAACCAGCGCCAGCAGCAAGGCAAATCCGACGGCTTCGGCCCCGGCCGCGCCCAGCACGCGCCGCGCCAGCACCACAGCAATCGCCGTGGACAGCACGATGGACACCGGAAACAGCAGGTTGCAGGCGCGCTTGCGGAAATAGCTCTTCAGATAGGCGAGCCGCTCGGGCAGGAATTCATCGGTCAGGTTCGGCACGCCGAGGAAGATGTTGAGCTTGGCGCTGATGCGCATCGCCATCAGGATCAGGAATGCGAACGTGCCGGTCTGGTTCGGCGCGTTCCAGGTCAGCGCCACGATGCCGATGGCGGCGATGACGATGGCCAGCTCGTGATAGAGCAGCGTTTCCAGCGCGAGGCGAAAGCGGCGAAAGCCGGTGGCGTCGGCGGGGCAGGGCGCATGGCTGGGGCCGGTGATGAAACCCATTAGGAAGCTCATTTCGATCCAGCCCCAGATGCCGAGCGCGCTGGCGAAGGCGATGTAGGCACCGCCCGCGCTGACGACCGGCGCGCTGCGGATCAATCCGTAAACCGATGCCATCAGAACGAAGGATGCCGCACAGAAACTCCATGCGAAGGTTCGCCTCGGCAGCGCGCAGAGCCACATCACCACCCCGGTGCTGAGCCACCAGGCCAGGATCACCAGAAGAAATGTGAAACCGTGTTCCGCCAAATTCTTTCCCCTACCAGGCCGGCGCCAGGCGCACCGATCCGGGCATTGCGTGGCCATGCGCGGGCATCAGGAAGAGCTGCGCGAAAGTCGCGCCCAGTCCCGCCAGATAGCCCGCGCGCTTCACGAGTGAAACAAGACCGCCGTGCGCCTTCTGCGCGGCCATCGCGTCCGACAACCGGCGCATGCGCTCCAGGCGCTCGCGGAATTTGGGGTTGTCTGTGTCCAATGTCAGCGGGAAGGCCTGCCGGCTGATCTGCGAGCAGATGCGGAAGACCTGATAGTCATATTCGGTAGGGTCCAGCCCCAGCGCCGCATGGAACGCGGGGCGCGTGTGATCGCGCACATACATGGTCGCATACACCGAGAGCAGGAAGAAACGGATCCAGAGCTTGTTCGCGCCGCGCTGCAGCGCCGGATCGGATCGCATGATCAGAGCGAAGGCTTCGCCGTGGCGGAACTCGTCGTTGCACCAGTTCTTGAACCAGTTGAAAATTGGATGGAAGCGCAGTTCGGGACGGCGTTCGAGCTGGCGATAGATCGCGATATAGCGCGCATAGCCGATCTTTTCGGACAGATAGACGGCATAGAAAATGAACTTTGGTTTGAAGAAGGTGTATTTCTTCGCCTTGGTGAGAAAGCCGAGATCGACGCCGATGCCATAGTCCTTCAGCGTGTCGTTGATGAAGCCGGCATGGCGGGATTCGTCGCGGGCGAGGAATTTGAACAGCGCCACCATGTCCGGATTCGTCGCGCGCTTGGCGATTTCGGCATAGAGCACGCAACCCGAAAACTCCGAGGTCAGCGAGCTGACGAGAAAGTCCACGAATTCCTTGCGCAGTTCCGGCGGCAGGTTTTCCAGGCGGTTGTCGAAGGGCTCGCTGCGCTTGAAATGATTCTTGTTGGGATCGCTCGCCATCTCGGCGAGCAGCGCGTCCCATTCGGCGCGCACCGGGCCGACATCGACGCTGTCCAGCGCCTTGAAGTCTGTGGTGTAGAAGCGCGGGCTGAGCACGGTATCGCGCAGCGCCAGGCTCATGGTGTCCGGCGCGTCCTTCACGATAGGGTTCATCGCGTTCATAGAATTCTCCGCGGCGTGAAACTGACTTCATAGAGGTCTTTCAGCGCGAAGCGTGCGGTCAGTTTCGTCCATGCGCGCTCAAGCCAGTTGGCCCGGATCACGGTGGCCCAGCGCCGCTCGACGATTTTCTGGCCGAAGGCGATGCGGACT
>JAFECN010000321.1 GCA_018242145.1 Pseudomonadota bacterium | reverse complement strand
GCCTTCGCCCTGCAACAGATCGCTGATGCCGCCCAGCGAGCCCGCCGCGAACAGGCGTGCGAGGAACGGCTGGTCGGTCACCTTGAAATCGCGGATCGTGATCTTGCCCGCATAATCGAGCGGCGCCTTGTTGCTGGCGGTCGCCACGGGCGACAGGGTCGCGTTGAGAGTGAGCGCGCCGCCTTTCATGCTGCCGAATCCGAACAGACCCTTGACCAGCATCCCCGCGTCATCCGCCGTCAGCGTCACCTGACGCCCGGCAGCGGACGGCGTGATGGCGCCGGTGATCTTGCCCTTGCCCAGCAGGCCCGACAGCGAAAGCGATTGCGGACTCGTTCCCGTGCCGGCGGTATCCAGCGAAAACGCCGTCATCGTGACGTTCTGGCGCATCACGACACGATCCAGATGCACCGAGTAGCGGAAGGGTGCGGTGTTGGGGGCGGCATTCGCAGTGTTGACTTGCGAGGCTTTGCGATGGCCGAGCCCAGTGCCGTCGGCGGAGCGTCCGCGCACATTCACGTCCAGCCCGCCCGCAGCGGTGTCGGAATAGACGACCGCGAAATCGTTCGCGGCGCCTGCGCGCACTTGCGGCAGGTCCACGCGCGCCAGATCGCCATCGGGCCCGAACGTCACCGTGCCGCGCACATTGAGCGACGCGCCGGTGACCGTCATCGTTTCGCTCTTGATGGTGCTGTCCTTGTCGAACAGCGCGCTGACCTGCGCGGTCGCCGGAACGCCGGGCGCCTTGTGATAGTTGACGATATCCATCGCCAGGGTCGTCGGCGTCAGGTCCATCGTCATGTTGGCGCGGCGCAGCGAGCCGCGATGGCCCAGGATCTGCGCGGTCACCGACACCGGCCCCGTCATCAGGTCGCCGATGTGAAAGTTCAGCGCCTCGCGCGTCGCCTCGTCCACCAGTCCCCTGGCGAGGATAGTGCTGGTGATGTCGTTCTTGGTCTTGAAATCCTCCACCCAATCGACGCTCACCGGCGCGCCGCCCAATGAAACCGTTCCGAAGGCGTGGAGCTTGTCGTTCGTCACATCGAAGGTGACGGCGCCGTTGGAAATCCGGGTGTGGGGTCCCAATGCGATCGCGAATTGCTGCGTCGCGACCGTCGCGGAGATGCCGACCTGATCGGTGCTCAGATCGCGCAACGTCGGAACCTTCACGGAAAGGCTGCCCGTCGCCATGCCCTGGGCGGATGCGGGATCGAGGTGGAAACGGGTGGGATAGCGCAGCGGCTTCTGGTCCAGCAGCCGCAGCAGATCCGGCACCGAACCGGACAGCCTGGCGTCGATGGCGGCCACCGTGCCGTGCTTGTGCAATTGCGGGATGACCACCGTTCCGCCCCCGATCGTGATGGGGCCGACATGGGCCGACGCGATTTTCGCGTTGAACGTATCGCCGAGGAGTTGCGCGGTGCCCTGAACATTCGTCATGGGCGACATGCCCTCGATATAGGTCACGGTCGCCCCGCTCATGGGCACGGAAAGATTCAATGCGTCGTCCGGCAACGCCGGCTGATCCAGCGCACCGGCCTTGATGTCCGCATGCACGCTGATCGGGCCCACCTTGCCCGCGGAGATATTGCTGCTCACCCATTCGCGCGCGCCTTCGCCGACATGCAGCGGCCAGTAGCGCAGAAGATCGCGCACATTCATCGCGGCGATGGTTCCGTCCGCTGCGATGGCGGGCGTGGTCGCGTCGTTCAGCGTGACGGAAGCCTTGAACTGTGCATTCATCGGCCCGCCGGTGACGGAGAGGCTTTCAATATCGACCTTCTTTTCCGCGGGTGTATAGACGGTGTGCATCGTGATGCGGCCCAGCGTCACCGATTGCGTGACCACGCCCGGCAGGTTCACCGAAAAACGATCCGCGTTGAGATCGAACGATGCCGTTTGCATGACATTGTTGGAGTCGAAATCGAGTTGCCCCCGCCCGGTCATGTGAGCGCGGGCGTGATCGCCCTCCAGCGACGCGTCGTCCACGAGCAGCCGGCCGGTCTCACCGTCATAGCGCGCGACGAGTTGCAGCGACCGCACCTTCAGCGGCGTGCCGAGGCCGTTGATCGCGCCTTTCGCGCCGATCCCCAGATCCGCATAGAGCAGCCGCGTGCCGTGCTCCATCACGAACGAGCCGGTGATGTCGGCCTTCAGATCGAGCGGCGCGAGGAAGGAAAAGGTTTTGGAATTGTGCGCCAGCGCGTTCAGGCTGAGGCCGGTGAAACTCGCATCGCCCGTCACCTTTCCGCCGCTGCTGCGGGGCAGCTTCAGGTCGGCAAGCAGATGCGCGGGCTGCCCGGAGATTTCGATCTGCGCATCGACCGTGGTGTCGATCGCGTCGGGCGGGTGCGGAAGCCCCACCCCGGTCGCGATCCGGATATTGGCATCCGGCGAAACCAGGAAGGCGCCGGTACGCTCATCGTAGAAAGCCAGCCGGGCGTGGCGGATCGCAAAACTTTCCAGCGAGGACGGGCCACCCTGCGCCTTCGCAATCGCCTCGCGGATGCGGTCGAGAACATCGTTGTCGGTGACATCGTGTTCCACGCCCAGCCGCAGCGACCCGTCCTTGGTCCGCACCAGCGTGAGCTGCATGCCGACGAGCGCGATGCGTTTGACTTCCACGCGGCCGTGCAGGAACGGGCCCGCAGCCAGATCGACTTCCGCTTTGGGGGCCTGCGCGATGATGCGCTGCTGGCGGTCCAGCACCCGCGCGCCGAGGACCACAAGGTTGATGCGGCGCTCGTCGCGCGACCACTCGATCGCGGCCTGGTCGTAGCCCACGGCCAGCCCCGGCAGGGACTCGGAGATCGCCTGCGCCACCTCGCCATTGAAAGGCCCCAGCGACACCGGGCCGATCAGCACCCGGACGACGGCGCCCACGACGAAGAAGACGATGGCTGTAAAAATCCCGGCCACAAGCATCGCCGCGAGTCGAATCTGGCCGCGATAGGGTTCAAGCCACCGCCGCACGGGTGCCAGCAGCTTGCGGCAGGCCTCCGCCCACCCCCGAAGCAATATGAGAACGTCGTCCAATGGGCGGTCCTGTTTTATTCTCGCCAGCGAGCAAATCCCGCCGACGTGCCCACCTCTTGCGCCGGTTCGCTTATCAGCTTATCGCCTAACGGTTATTCCCGGTAAACGCCAGACTGCGCGTTCGCTGCCGGTTTGGGGATTTGCGCATGGCAAAAGAACTCGCCGCCGGCGACAAGGCGCCCGCTTTTCGTTTGCCGACCGATGGCGGCGGCGAAATCTCGTCCGCGGCCCTCAAGGGCAAGCCCTACGTCCTCTACTTCTACCCCAAGGACGATACCTCCGGTTGCACCAAGGAGGCTCTCGCCTTCTCCGAAGCCAAGCGGAAATTTGCCGCCGCTGGCGTGGAAATTGTGGGCATTTCCAAGGATTCCGTCGAATCCCACGCAAAATTTAGGAAAAAGTATACCTTAAAGATTACGTTAGGTTCCGACTCTGAGCTGAAGGTCGCCAACGCCTATGGTGTCTGGATCGAGAAATCGCTGTACGGCCGCCGCTACATGGGCATGGACCGGGCGACCTTTCTGGTCGATCCGAAAGGCGTCATTCGGGAGGTTTGGCGAAAGGTCAAAGTTCCCGGCCATGTGGACGCCGTGTTGAGCGCGGCCAAATCCCTATGACGCAGAAGAAATCCCCCTTCCGGCCAACATTAACCGCCAGATCGCTTTTCTGGACTAAGAGCTTGATCGGACGGCCTGAAACGGGTGAAATGCCGGCTTCTGGGGTTGGCGCGAAAGACGCCGAAAAGGGAAGTTCCGGTATGGCCGAGGGTCTGATCGACCGCGTCTGGGCGTGGCTACATGCCACTTTTCCGGAACGTCAGATCTACATCCGCAGCGACGGCCGCGTTCAGTTCTTCACCTTCGGTGCCACGTTGCAGGCCACCCTGTCCGGCCTCGCCCTCATCTTCCTCGGCTGGGTCGCCTTCGCTTCCGTCAACGTGATCTTCAAGGACCGCATCATCGCGGCGAAGGATCATCGCTACCAGTCGATGCAGTCGACCTACGAAAACCGCGTCGCCGATCTTCAGCTTTCCTACGACGAGTTGAACAACGCCCTCGTCGGCGCCGAAGACCACTTCAAGAGCGTCGCGGACGAGCTTCAGGCCAAGCAGCAGACCGTCGCTAGGCTTCTGAGCCGCAAGGAAAAGGTCGACTCGACGTTCCAGAGCCTTCAAGGCCGGCAGGTCGGCCCTTCAAGCGACGACATCGTCGAATCGCCGAATTCCGGGTCTGCGAGCGACAGCGTCGGCGACGATGTCGATGGCGGCGGCTCCCAGCTTAATGTAATGCCCCAGGCGCCGCGGCCCCAGCCGCGCACGGCAAAGCCCGTCAAGGCCAGCTTCCTGGACGATGCCGTCAGCAGGCTTGCCGGGGTGATCTTCCACCGCGCGCCGCAAGCGCGTTTGATGCCCTCCGCGTCCGTGCTGAAGAACCCGGCGTTTCGCGCGCTGGCGGAACAGACCGAACGCTTGCGCCACATGAGCGCGAACGAAACTGCCTTGCTCATCGGCGTCGACCGTCAGGTCACCAGCCGCATCGCGATGCTGGAAACGGTCATCCGCCGCGTCGGCATGAACCCGGACGTCTTCGAGCAACAGAAAAACATCGGCGGCCCGGATGAGCCGCTGGGCGAAATGCATATCGACGGCATCTCCGACCAGAAATTCATCGCCGCCTACGTCTCCGCCGGCGCGCATGGCGAGGAACTGGGCGAGTTGTTCGCCGGGCTTCGCCACATCCCGCTGACAACGCCGGTCCATGGCCCGCAATTCGAGATCACCAGCGGCTTCGGCGGCCGCATCGACCCCTTTACCCACCATGTCTCGTTCCATCCGGGTATCGACTATGCCGGTCCCTGGGGCACGCCGATCGCGGCCACCGCTCCGGGAACCGTGGTTTATGCCGGTCCGCGCGGCGGTTACGGAAATATGGTGGAAATTGACCATGGTTATGGAATCCACACCCGTTACGGCCACATGTCCTCTATCCTTGTTCATGTCGGCGAGAAGGTTTCCAAGGGCACGTTCGTGGGAAAACTCGGATCCACCGGACGCAGCACCGGACCGCATGTGCATTACGAAGTGTGGCTTGCCGACGTCGTGACAAATCCGAGGCGTTTCATCGAGGCTGGCCGCAATGTTCTCCAGTAAGAGTAAAGACACCGACGCCGCGGCATCGGCCGCTCCGCAGGTCAAGCGCGCGGTACGTTCCGCCGCCCCGTCCATCATCAGCAGCGATCTGGTGGTCAACGGCACACTGACGTCGACAGGCGATATCCAGATCGATGGCCGCGTGGAAGGCGATGTCCGCAGCGCGGGCCTCGTCATCGGCGACAAGGCGTTCATCCAGGGCGAGATCCTCGCCGAAGACGTGACCGTGCGCGGCCGGATTCAGGGCGGCATCCGCGCCCGCAAGGTTCTGCTCTGCTCCACGTCGCATGTCGAAGGCAACATCCTGCACGAAGCGTTCGCCGTCGAAGCGGGCGCCTTCTTCGAGGGTAATTGCCGACACTCCGACAACCCGCTTTCGGAAGAGTCCCGACAGGGGCAGGCCTATCAGAGCAAGCCCGCCGCGGCGCCCCAGCCTGTCGCCGCGCCCGCCGTCGCCCCGGCGCCGCCCGCCGCGGCGGCTGCGCCGATCAACACGCTGAAGACAGCCGAGCCGCCGCGCCCCGCGCCCGCG
>JAFECN010000320.1 GCA_018242145.1 Pseudomonadota bacterium | reverse complement strand
CCGTTGTCACGACCGGCGTCATGCGTGCGCCGGCGATTTCCACGACAAGCGCTGCGCCGCCATTGCACAGCGATCCGGTGGCATTGGGCGGCCGCTTGAAGCGATCCGGTTCCGGCGTGCCGGAGTACCAGCAGCGATCACTGACTTTGATCTGGCGGTGCCAATCGCCAAGGGCGAGGTAAGACAGTCCGGCAGACTCGGCGCGCCCAGGATCGATGTAATTGCTGGCTTCGCCTTCCGCTCCGAACCCTTGAATCGAGCCATGCGCCAGTCCGATACGTAATGCACCGTCGGGCGTCGTCGCATCGGTCATGTAAGCAGTGAGATCGTTCGGGCTGGCGCGGAAGAACAACGGCGCCGGGAGCAGATAGACCGGCGTGCCGTCGTCGTCAGCGATCTCGACCGCACCGGGCTGCACATGCAAGCGCACATTCGCGGGAAGCTGCGCGCGCGCGATGCGATCCCATAGCCCGTTCTCGCGATAGTGGTCGTGGTTGCCCGGCAACAGATGCCACTGAAGGTGATCGAAGGCGCGCATGGTTTCGATCGCGCGCATCAGAGTCGGCTGGGACATCTGCTCGCGCTCGAACACATCGCCAGCGATCAATACGGTAGATGCACCGCTGGCCATGGCGGCATTGCCCAATGCTCTGACGGCAGTCTGGCGCGCCTCCTGGAGCAAGGTTGCGGCCTCCGTGGAAAACGTACCGAATGCCTTGCCGATCTGTAGATCAGATGAATGGATGAACTTCACGAAATCCTCCCGCTGACGCGCACCTCTGGTTATTGTCTTTCTCCGGTGGTCGGTCCGGACGCGCTACTCTTACTCGCCGTCGTCGCGCGTCGCCCACCGCCACACGCGCCGCCACAGGGTGGGCGGGACGCTGTCAGTCGACGCAACAGGATGAACGTCAGAGGCGTTGGTGAGCCCGGTGCCGTAATGGCGCGCTTTCGCCTCATGATCGCGGCGGCGGGCCCTGGCGATTTGCTGGTCTGACCAACGTCCTGCACCAATGACCTTACCGCGCTCGATGACGTAGTGCGAGCGACAATTGAGCGTCCAGTTACCGATCGACGGCCACAACGAGACCGATTCGCCATCGAACGTCATCTTCCAGTCCGTCGGCGTGAACGGGGTGACGACTTCTTCGCCGCAGCCACAGCAACAGCGATGTGCAGCGGTGGCGTAGGGGATGGAGATGTAGAGGATACCCGGCTCCAGATCCGTGGGCAGAAATTCCACGAAGCGATGCGTCAGAGATTTGTTGCGGATCATCCCTGATCTCCATTGATGAGCATGTTGCCGTCCGTCGTGTAAGTCGCGTGATGCTCCTTTTCGAGATCGCGGTAGAAGCCGCGGATCTTCTTCCACTTCACGACGGCCAGGACCGCGTTGAGCGCATTGAGGTCGGCGACCTGAATGTTGGAGGCATAAAGGTCGTCGGCGCCGCCGCCGGCGAACGAGATGCGGCCGTTGTGCACATGCTGGCGCTTCTGCGGCGTGCTTGCGGTCACGCGCAGAATGCCGCCGAGCGAGCCATCGTCGAGTTCGAGGCCCATCCCGACATCGACAAAGGATGCGCCGATCGTTTCGAGCTTTTCGACCACCAGGCGTTTGTTCTCGCCGGCATCCATGGACAGAAAAGCGAAGGTGACACCGTCAAGCAGGTGGATGTTGGTGGCGTCGAGATCGACCGGGTGGGCGATGACGCCGCGATGCATGCGGCTGTAGATGGCCTTGAGATAGTCGACTTTCTTGGGCGCTTCGCGCAACTCCTCCAGCGTGGGCGCACCTGGCGCACGGAAGGCGTTGTGTTGCAGAAATTCGTCGTGATCGAAGAGACGGATTTCGCGGACCGGCGTCTTGGCGACGAAATCCAGGACATAACTTCCGGTGCCGCCAACGCCGATCAGCGCCACGCATTCGTTCATGAGTTTTTGCGTGAGCGCACCGATGCCGACGCGATCGGATGCGGTTTCGGTGTAATTAAAGATGCTGTTCTCTTCCGGTTCCGGTGCGCGGAAGCTGCGCGCGGTGGTGCCCGGCTTCAGCACAGCGGCGGGACCCGCCAAGATGTTCGCGTAGCTCGTCATCTTGTGGTGGTAGTCGATATAGCCACCATCGGGTTTGCTGGAGAAGCTGTGCTGCGCTTTGAGGCCATGGCCAAGGTCGAAGTTGCCGCTCTTATGGGCGATCCCCTGGATCGGCGAGCCGTCCGGCTTGCACGGGAAGGCGCCGTCGAAATGGATGACATGGGTGTCGGGCATGCGGGTCTCCTCTCCAGCCAGGTTGAGGCTGGAGAGGAGAGTGCCGGTGCGGACCTGTTTCTGCGCGTCGACATAGGGCACGTCGCGCATCACCAGCAAGCCGCCGCAAATCTGCACGAAGTAGCCCTCGTCGCGCAGGCGCTTGAGATCGGGACTACGACTGAACGGTGCGGGTGACATTGAAGATCGTTCCTTTCTTCTTGACGTTGACGGCGCCGCCGGGACCGAGCTCGCCGGCGTGCGGCTGCGACGCCGCGTGGCGATAGGTCATCGAGAACACGACGTTGGGCTCGTGCGGGCCGGGAAATGCGATCTGCACGATCTGCTCGAAGCTGACCGTCTTGTGGGCGACGCGGTGGCGGCGCGCATTGACGATGATCTCGAACAGCGTCTTATGGGCGGTGATGAAGCGTTCGATGCCGGGCGCGCCCAGATCGATGATGTCGCCGGGCTCGACGAGATGATGATCGCCGTTCGCGTCTTCACGAAAGACGGCTTCATCCTCTGTCGGCTTGGCGAGGGTATAGAGCGCGCTGCCGCCCATGAGCGATTTGCCCCATTCGAGCTCGGCGTCGTTCAAGTCGAGCTTGAAGAGGCGATCGGTGAGGAAAGCCACGAAGCGTTCCGCGCCGCGGCCCTGAAGATCGAAGCGCTCATCCATGCGGATGTCTTCGAAATCGCCGGAGGCAAGGATGGCGCAGAGGCTGTAGCCGGCTGCCGTGTCGAGGTTCGCGGCTTCGAGGATCTGGCGACCGAAGGGCGCGATTTCGGGGACCGCGATGGCGCGAAAGTTGAGGTCGTTGACGGCAAGCTGGATGCGGTAGTGGCGGGCGGGATGGAGCGGGCGGCCCTCGCGCAGGGCCGCGCCGACATCGTCGCTATCAAGGGGTTCGGTGAGGGTAGACATTCGT
>JAFECN010000031.1 GCA_018242145.1 Pseudomonadota bacterium | reverse complement strand
TTGTCATGGCCCACCGGAGAGTGGGCCACCCAGGTGAAGCGCGCTCAACTTCCGAAAGGAGAGTCTGCGTCACCTGGGTGGCCCGCTTTTGCGGGCCATGACAATCTGTTTTCATTTTCCAATTGCGTACGGACCCTAATCGAGGGCGTACACCAGCGCCTTGAGATAGGCGGTTTCCGGCAGCATCGGATGGACCGGATGATCCGGCCCCGCGCCCGCCTGATGGATCAGCGCCGCGCGGCGTCCGGCGCGGGAAATGCCGACGGCGCATTCCTGCGCGAAACGCTCCGGCGCGATGTTGTGCGAGCAGGAGGCGAGGAAAAGAAAGCCGTTCGGCGCCACCACCGCCGCGGCGAGCCGCGCCAACTTGCGATAAGCCTTCGCGCCCGGCTCCAGATCCTTGCGCGATTTCACGAAGGGCGGCGGATCGGCGATGACCACATCGAACCTTTCGCTTGCAGCCGCGAGACGCTCCAATTCCTCGAACACATCGGCTTTCACAAACTGCGCCTTCACGCTGTTCGCGGCGGCGGCTTCTTCCGCCAAAGTCAACGCGGCTTGCGAGGAATCGATTGCGGTGACGGCTTTCGCGCCGGACTTCGCGGCGGCGATGCCGAAGCCGCCCGCATAGCAATAGGCATCCAGCACCGTTCGGCCCTTCGCCAGTTTCGCCATGAACGCATGATTGTCACGCTGGTCGAAATACCAGCCGGTCTTCTGGCCCGCGCCGATATCGGCGAAATAGCGCACGCCGTTTTCGATCAGCGAAATCCGGTCCGGCATCGCGCCCTTCGCGGCGCGGACATAAAGGTCCAGCCCTTCGAGCGACCGCGTGGGCGCATCGTTGCGCAGCACCACCGTCTGCGGCGCCAGCACATCGTCCAGCGCTGCGAGCAGGTCCGGCGTCAGCTTTTCCATGCCCGCCGTCGTCACCTGCACCGAACACAGATCATCGAAGCGGTCGATGGCGAGTCCGGGCAGCCCGTCACCCTCGGCGTGAACGAGCCGGTAATAGGGCGCATCGTAAAACGCTTCGCGCCGCGCCAGCGCGCGCCGGAGCGCAGCGGAGAAGAACGCCGCGCCGATGGCGGCATCCGCTTTCGGATCGAGCAGGCGAATGGCGATCAGGCTTGCCGGATTGAAATAGCCGGTGCCGAACACGACGCCATCGTCGCCCTGCACGGTCACGATGCTGCCCGCGGGAAGCGCCTTGGCCGCCGGGTCCATCACGATCTCGTTGGAGAATATCCACGGCGCGCCGCCGCGCGCGCGGCGGCCCTCTTTGGGGCGGAGCTTGATGACGGGATGGCGTGTCATGGCGCACCCGTTAGCACGGCGGGCGGCAAAAGACGAAAACCCGTCAGGGCTGCCGCGGCGGCGGAACGAGATCCTTGCGCGTGCCGGCATTGAATTCGGCGCGCTGTTCCTTGGTCCAGGGCACCAGCGTCTTGCGCGCGACGAGATAATCGTAGAGCGCGTTGATCTCGTAATCGTGGAATGCGTGGAACCGCGTCTTCGCCAGCGGCGACATGATGGGCAGCCAGCCATGCGCAGACTGCCCGCGATAGAGCAGCCGGAAAAACTGGCTGCGCGTGTATGTCGCCGCGACGTTCAGGTCCGGCGCGGAGCCGGCGCCGGTGAGGTCGGGACCATGGCATTGCGCGCAAGCGATGGAGGCGAGATAGCGGCCGCCGTCATAGCGCGGGCCTTCGTCCGCCGGACTCGCGATCTCGTCGGCCTTGGGCGATTTCGGCGCGAGCTTGCCCGCGACGATCGCCTTGCGCGCGGTCCAGTCGAACCTAGCCGTGTGCAACCGCACGCGATGCACCGGCAGCGAACGGATATAGGAGATCAGATCGGTCACGTCCTTGTCGCGCATATAGGCGAAGGTATCGGACGGCATGATCCACATGGGCTTGGCATCCGGCGTGAGGCCGTGGCGGATGGCGCGTTCGAAATCGCCGTCGGAATAGGTGGCCGCGGCGGCGGTGAGATCGCCGGCCCATAGCGTCAGATAAGGATTGTCCTTCAGCAGCCGCCCGCGCAGGTCTTTTCCATGACAGCCGAAGCAGCCGCCCAGCGTGGCCCAGTGCTTGCCGCGCGCGATGGCTTGCGCGTCGGTGCTGGCGTGAACCAGCGAAGACGGCAGCGTGTAGCGCCGCTCGATCACCGCCTCGGAGGCGAGATAGACGTAAGCCAGCCAGACGAGCCACGCCGCAGCCGCAAGGCCCGCCGCAATGCCGATCCCTCTGGCTGCAAGAATGGTGAATCGCCCGGCGGACATGCGGGCAGACTATGGGCGCATGGCAGATGGCGCAAATTCGCCGCAGGTCACGGCCATGTGAGGGATGACGAAAGAAAGATCACGCTATAAATTCACTCCGTTCATCGTGAGAGACCGGATTTGAAGCCGCGCCGCACCAAACCCATCGCGTTACAGGCCCCCTTCGGCTGGCGGCGGTGGCTTGCCGTGTTCGCGATGCTCACCTTCGCGCTGCAGGCCCAGATCACCCAGAGCCATATCCACTTCGCGCCGGTGTCCGAAACGGGCATCAACGCGCTGGTCCATGCCTTGACCGCGCCGCCGGAAACCGCCGCGCAGAAGAAGAAGTCCACCACCAACGACCCGGCAAACTGCCCGATCTGCCAGGTTGCCGCCCACACCGGCCAGTTCACCACACCGTCCGCCGCGGCGCTTCTGCTGCCGACGGAAGCGGCCGTTATCGTTCCGCTTTTGCTGTCCATCGCCGTGGCCATCGAGTCCGCGTCGCATGGCTGGCAAAGCCGCGCACCACCCCAGGCCTGACACGCACAATCTCGCGCTGATCCATGCACGCCGCCGCGCGCGGACGCGCATGCCTTCGGCATTTCCAGATTTTTGCGACCTCGCGCGACGCGGCGCTGCCGCCCGCGACGTCAGACACAGGGGTATTCCATGTTGCGTTCTTTCCTTCTTGCTTCCGCGGCGCTGGCCGTTCTGGCGCCCGCGAGCGCTTTCGCCCAGATCGCGGACCAGTCCACGCCCTCGGTGGCCGGGCCATCGGCATCGTCCATCGAGACCGTCACCGTCACCTCCGAGCGCCTCGACAAGGCGCGCAGCGGTATCCAGACGCAGACCGGCGCTTCGACCTACACCATCACCGACAAGGACATCGAAGCGGCGCCCGGCGGCGCGAACAACCTGCTCAACACCGTGATCCTGCAGGCGCCCAGCGTGACGCAGGATTCCTACGGGCAGGTGCATGTGCGCGGCGAGCACAATGCGCTGCAATACCGCCTGAACGGCGTGATCATTCCCGAAGGCATCAGCGTGTTCGGGCAGACGCTCGACCCCCGGCTGGCCTCTTCGGTGAAGCTGATCGACGGCGCGCTGCCGGCGGAATACGGGCTTGTCACCGGCGCCATCGTGGACCTGCAGACCAAGAGCGGCGCGTTCCAGAACGGCGGCGACATCTCGCTCTATGGCGGCGCGCACAACACCATCGAGCCGAGCTTCGATTACGGCGGCAACTCCGGCAATTTCAACTATTTCGTGTCGGGCGATTATCTGACCAACAGCCTGGGCATCGAATCGCCGGACGGCAGCCCCAATCCGATCCACGACCGCACGCAGCAATATCACGGCTTCGCCTATCTGGAGGACGTGCTGGATTCCAACAGCCGCATCACCGCGATCCTCGGCACCAGCCATGACGATTTCGACATTCCCAACAATCCGGGTCAGGTGCCGAGCTATGTCGTGAACGGGCAAAGCGCGTTCAACAGCGCCCAGCTTAACGAGCGCCAGCGCGAGATCACCCATTACGGCATTCTCAGCTATCAGCGCACGGACGGGAATCTGGACTCGCAGGTTTCCGTCTTCGGGCGCTATTCGAGCCTGAACTTCAGCCCGGACGAAACCGGCGACCTGATGTTCGACGGTATCGCGCAGCAGGCGTTCAAGAAGGACGTGGCCTTCGGCGTGCAGGCCGAAGCCGCCTATCATCTGGGCGATGCGCACACGATCCGCGGCGGCATCATCGTGCAGAACGAGCATGCCACCAGCCGCACGACATCCAGCGTGCTGCCCGCAAACTGCACGGGCAGCGGCACCATGGCCGATCCGTTCGCCTGCGCGGCCTATTCCGGCGATCCGGCGGCGCCGGACTACAACCCCAACTTCGACATTCCCATTTCCGTTGCCGACAACGGCACGAAGACGCAGAACACCTACAGCGCCTATATCCAGGACGAATGGAAGGTGTTCGACACGCTCACCATCAATTACGGCCTGCGCTACGACCTCTACAAAGCCTATCTGAAAGAGAACCAGCTCAGCCCGCGCCTCAATGTGGTGTGGCAGCCGGCGGACGGCACGACCATCCATGCCGGCTATTCGCGCTTCTTCACCCCGCCGCCCTTCGAGAACATCGCCAACGAAACGGTGACGAACGTCCTGCACACCACCGCCTCGCCGGCGATCACGCTGAACAGCCCGACCAAGGCGGAGCGCTCGCATTATTTCGACGTTGGCGCGAGCCAGCGGATCGCCGACGGGCTGACGGTCGGCGTGGACAGCTACTACAAGATCTCGAAGAACCTGATCGACGAGGGCCAGTTCGGCGCGCCGATCATCCTGACGCCGTTCAACTATGCGAAGGGCAAGCCATATGGCGTGGAGTTCACCCCCGATTACAGCGCCGTCAATTTCAGCTTCTCTGGCGA